>NZ_JAUBTS010000014.1:56316-74974 GCF_036705105.1 Microcoleus sp. B9-D4 | reverse complement strand
GATTTAAGCATTGACTCCACGGATAAATTTGGGGGATCCTTTATCGGATACAGGTTTTTTATTTCTGGACGGATGAAGCCGGGGGCTTTTATCCTGGATGTTTTCGGTCAATCGATTTGAGATTTGAGATTTAAGATTTGAGATTTAAGCATTGACTCCACGGATAAATTTGGGGGATCCTTTATCGGATACAGGTTTTTTATTTCTGGACGGATGAATCCGGTTTGGAGTTGAATCTGTAAACAAATATTGATAATTTTTATCAAAAAGCTTCAATGTGAGGGTGGTCGGTAAAATATCCGAATAATTCTTCAGGATTATTTAATGTAAAATTTCTCATCCTCAAAATTCTGCCCATGAGGCGGTAATCTATATCCCATAAGTGATCGCCCGCCGCAAATCCTCCGATCGCTCGATCGCAGAAATACCCCCACAGGGGATGGTAAATTTTTGTAAAAAATAGTTGACTAAAGGGCTGGAAGTTCTCTTGTTTGGGATACATCAATGCACATACCTGATGGTTTTCTTTCACCGCCAGTAGCCGTTGCCACCGGCATAGCAAGTGCAGCAGTAATTGCAGTTGCCCTAAATCGAACGCGCGCCAGTCTTGGACTTCGACAAGCCCCAATCATGGGCTTAACCACAGCTTTCGTATTTGCAGCCCAGATGATCAACTTTCCCGTAGCCGGCGGCACCAGCGGCCACTTGTTGGGAGGAGCGCTGGCATCCGTCGTTTTGGGGAACCCTTGGGCGGCAACTTTAGCGATGAGCACAGTTTTTATAATTCAGAGCGTCTTGTTTGCCGACGGGGGCATCACCGCCCTGGGAGCCAATATTTTTAACATGGGGCTAGTTGGCATTTGGGTGGGCTGGTGGCTGTTGCAGCCATTGCAGCAACTTTTGGGAGGTTCCAGAAATCGTTTGCCCCTAGCCGCGGGCATCGCCGCTGGCCTCAGCGTCGTGGCAGCTTCGATTTGTGTGGCGATCGAACTGGCAATTTCTGGTACAGTAGGGCTCAATATCGCATTGCCAGCAATGGTAGGCGTACATATTTTAATTGGCATTGGCGAAGGGGTAATTACAGCCGGCGTTTTAACTTATCTCGTCAAAGTGCGGCCGGATTTACTGCCGGGACAACAGCCACAACTGCAGAAATGGGTAGTGCCAGTAATCGGAGTTTTATTAATTTCCGGGGTGCTTTCACTGTTCGCTTCAAGTTGGCCTGACGGGTTAGAAGCGGTAGCCGAAAAATACGGCTTTAAAGATAAAGAAGCTGTGGCGATCGAAAATCCCACTCCTTTAGCAGATTACACAGTTAAAGGATTAGAAGAACAGCCTATTGGTACTAGCATTGCTGGACTTTTAGGGTCTGCCTTCAGCTTCGGCGCAGCTTTTGGGATTGCTCAGTTGGTGGTAAAACCTAAAGATGTCTAAACTCTCCATACCTTTTCGATTGCGAGTGTCTCTCACAATTGTGATTGGCATGGGTTTTCTGAAGACAGGCGCTTGGCTGTGGCTGGGAATTTATGGGGCGATCGCACTTTTTTGGTCGTTTTGGCTCCGGGCTCCGGTGCGAACCCTAGCGCAACTGTT
Organism: Microcoleus sp. B9-D4; assembly: GCF_036705105.1. NCBI lineage: Bacteria > Bacillati > Cyanobacteriota > Cyanophyceae > Oscillatoriales > Microcoleaceae > Microcoleus > Microcoleus sp. B9-D4. Next base: position 73,381 of record NZ_JAUBTS010000014.1, on the reverse strand, counting down.
GGGAGCAGAATTGCTTTTTCTCTCCTTATTAGTGCTGCCCCAAGGGTGGGAACGCGCCAGTTTTCTGTTGCTGCGTTCCCTAATCTGCCTGCTAATTATGAACAGTTTTTTGCTAACTTTGCCACCCCACAGTTTCGGAATCGCCCTCAAAGGATTACCCCTACCAGCAGGTTTGCAAGAGATTGTACTTTTAACAGGACAATACTTAGAAATCCTGCTGGCCGAAGTCAACCGCATGAAAATATCTGCCCAACTCCGGGGCTTGTCCGGTACCGGAGGATGGCTGCGCTACGCCAGTGCTTCCATGATCGGAGCGCTTTATTTGCGAAGTCTTGATCGGGCAGAAAGAGTACACGCAGCCATGCTAATTCGGGGATATCAAGGAAGTTTGCCCGCCGACTCAAAATCGACACCAAAAGAGCGACTCTGGCTGACATTAGCAATTGTAATAGCAGCCGGATTAACAACAGCTTCTTACGGTTATTCGTAATTGGGCATTGGGCATTTAACTGGTTTAACTGGTTCCCAGGCTCTGCCTGGGAATCCATATCCAGAGGCTCTGCCTCGCTTCTTGCGGAGGAAAATTGGAGGCAGAGCCTCCCGATCTGCTTTCCCAGGCAGAGCCTGTGAACGAGTAGAAAGAGCGACTGTGGCTGACACTAGCAATTTTCATAGCAGCCGGATTAACAATAGCTTCTTACGGTTATTCGTAATTGGGCATTGGGCATTTAACTGGTTCCCAGGCTCTGCCTGGGAATCCATATCCAGAGGCTCTGCCTCGCCTCTTGCGGAGGAAAATTGGAGGCAGAGCCTCCCGATCTGCGTTCCCAGGCAGAGCCTGTGAACGAGTAGAATTGGTAATTGATTAATTCATTCCTCTACCTTTTGCCTTCTCCCTTCCCCTCTCTGCGCCCTCTGCGCTCTCTGCGGTTAAACACTCTTAATCCTAAAATAGAGGAAAATAAAACTTGAGTAGACTAAAATCCGTGCCAACAATCGAAGTAGAAAACTTAGTATTTGGCTATCCCGATCAAAAGCCAGTATTGCGGGGAATTTCTTTTACTTTGCAACCGGGAGAAAGAGTTGCTCTACTCGGTCTGACTGGTGCTGGTAAAAGCACTTTGCTGGAAAACTTAATCGGATTAAAAATGCCTCAAGCGGGCGAGATTAGAGTGCAGGGAAAAAAGTTGGAAGAGGCGACTTTATCGCAAGCGCGCAGGCAGATTGGATTTTGCTTTCAAGATGCTAACGACCAGCTATTCATGCCAACTATTTTAGAGGATGTCATGTTCGGGCCGCGCAATTACGGAGTGCCGCCGGGAGTTGCGCGCGATCGAGCTTTATCACTATTAGACGAATTTGGTTTAGTAGAATTTGCCAACCGTTCGGCCCACGAACTTTCGGGAGGTCAAAGAAGATTAGCAGCCTTGGCAGCAATTTTAGCATTAGAGCCGGCAATTTTAATCTTAGACGAGCCGACCAACGGACTAGATCCCTCGTGGCGGCGTCACTTGGCGTCTGTTTTGTCCCAATTGCCGATCGAGGTAATTTTAATCGCTTCTCACAATTTGAATTGGATCGGAAAAACGACTCAAAGGGCGTTAGTTTTGGCGGATGGTGAGATTAAAATTGACAGGAAAACTAAAGAGTTGCTGGCAGATAAATCAACTCTCGAATATTACAATTTGCCGCCCGATTGGTAATTAAACATTGGTCATTACTCATGACCTAAAGCAGTCATAACTAACCACAAGCGATGGTAAGGATTGGGGGGGCAATTACAGGCAATATATATCTGTAGTTAAAGCTCGAATTTGCGGACGGTCTCATTGTACAAATGAATAGCTAAATCGCGCAGGATTTGTTCATTTTGAAACTCACTTCCTAACTTTTGTTTTGCCATTTGAACACACAATTTCATCAACTCTGATGAAGTTTCGAGATGAAGTGCGATCGCCCTTTGCTTTTCTTCAAAGCCGACCTCGATTTCCGCCAGCCTTTTTACCGATTGACAATTCGCAAATTCCTCTAAATTTTCAGCTTTTTTTTCCTGCTTTCTCTTTTGGATTTCCTCGGAAAAACCCCCAGCAATTATCCCTGCCGGTAACGCAAAAATTCCAATTCCCAAAAATGCTAACATGGCTCCTAACAATTTTCCTAAAGGAGTGATTGGATAAATATCACCGTAACCGACAGTAGTTAATGTCACAACTCCCCACCACATTGCATCGGGGATGCTGCCAAAAGCTTTGGGATGTGCCTCGTATTCAACAAAATACATGATGCTAGAGGCAAATATTAACAGAATAAAAACTGCAAATGCAGTGGCAATCAACTCCTCTTTTTTAGCGTACAACACTGCTCCCAGAGTTCGGACTGACTCTGAATAACGGCTCATTTTTAGCAACCGCAACAAGCGCAATACCCGAATCAAATTAACGAAATTAAAACTAGGAAATAACAGCAAAAAGTAAAAAGGTAAGATGGAAATTAAATCTATCAAACTTAGGGGTGTCAGAGCATATCTCAATCTTCCCCAAAGCGGGTGGCTGTATCTGCGATCGACTGTAGACACCCATAGCCTCAAAATATATTCTATTGTAAATACTAAGGAGGAAACAATTTCGATATTTGCCAAAAGCGATGTGTGTTCTGGCGACAATGTGGGCGAAGTAGAAGCAATAAAAGCTGCAACATTGATCAGGATTAAACAAGTTATGACAACATCATCGGCTAAACTGTATAAATTGCTAGAGTCTGAGGTTTCTAAAATTTAATAAATTAAAGTCTGGATGTTTTTACGCATCTGAGTTTGTCCTGAAAACTTAGCAATTAACGCTCGCGCATGACTCCAGTATAAGCAATTAAATTAAAAAAGTTAAGCAGGAGTTGCCCTCAAGCTAAAAATTGGTTTCTTCAGAGAGGCTTTGGTTACGAAATTCAATATTTCTCATGGAAAGTGGGTTGTTTGGGGCAACGGCGCTCTAGTAAAATTTAGAGTTAATCTGGAAAGAATTTCCAACTATTACTGGGTTTGCAGGCAAAAATCATGAAGGTAGCCGTATTCAGCACCAAATCCTACGATCGCACATTTCTGGAAGCAGCGAATGTCGGTGGCAAACACGATTTAGTTTTTTTTGAACCGCGTCTGAACTTGGAAACCAGCGTTTTGGCTGCGGGATTTCCGGCAGTCTGCGCGTTCGTGAACGACTCCTTGGACGCGAAAACGCTCGGGGCGATCGCCGAAAAAGGCGTCCGCTTGCTGGCCCTGAGATCCGCCGGATTCAATCACGTTGATTTAGCAGCAGCTAGGGATTTAGATCTAACTCTGCTGCGAGTTCCGGCTTATTCTCCCTACGCAGTGGCCGAACACGCAGTCGCTTTGATTTTGTCCCTCAACCGCAGAATCCATCGGGCTTACAACCGCGTCCGCGAAGGCAATTTCGCCCTAGATGGCCTGTTGGGTTTTGACCTCCACGGCAAAACGGTGGGAATCGTCGGAACAGGCAGAATTGGCGCAATTACTGCCCAAATTCTGCACGGATTCGGGTGTCGCCTGCTAGGATACGATGTTTTCCAAAACCCAGATTGCCTCGCCCTAGGGATGGAATACGTCGCACTCCCGGAACTGTTCGCCGCCTCTGATATTGTCAGCCTCCACTGTCCGCTGATACCGGAAACTTACCATTTGATCGGTGCAGAGGCGATCGAGCAAATGAAACCGGGGATGATGCTGATCAATACCAGCCGCGGTCAGTTGATTGACACTAAAGCTGTCACCAAAGCACTGAAATCTGGTATAATTGGGTACCTCGGATTAGATGTTTACGAACAAGAGACGGATCTGTTTTTTGAGGATTTGTCAAATCACGTTATTCAAGACGACGTATTTCAGCGCTTGCTGACTTTTCCAAACGTCCTGATTACCGGACACCAAGCTTTTTTCACCGAGGAAGCTTTGAAAAATATCGCCGAAACCACGATCGGCAACATCACCGACTTTGAACAAGGACGCCCTTGCCCGAATCAAATCAACCTCGATCAAGGGAAAAAATGAGTCAAAAGACCGATTTGGCAGCGAAGGCAATTGTTTAAAATCAAGTCATATCGTTATTTTTGCTTGCAATTTGTGAAACTCTGCCTTAGTCTCATCAATTAGTCCCTGCAGCGCGGATGCTGTGCTAATTGCCGGAGAATTCTACTGGCCGCAATTCACAGCCTGCAATTTTACCTGACAACGGAGGAAGTATTCAATGACACAAGCTAACTTTTCGGACGAGACACAAACAATCACTGAAGTCGTGACAGTAGATCTGGTGGAGGACAAACCGGGGGTCATGACTACAGTGACAACCACAGAAACAACGGCCAGCCAGTTCCAAGATATTAAAGACCAAGTTATTACAATTTTGTCGGAACTTCCAGCCTATCTCTCTAATTTTTTTGCTGACTACCAAAAGCCCCTCATAACTGTTGGTTTAATTCTGGCCGGCGGTATTAGTATTAAGGTAATGCTGGGAGTTTTAGGTGCTCTTAATGATGTCCCTTTGGTAGCTCCAGTTTTTGAGTTGATTGGCATGGGATATACGGGTTGGTTTGTTTACCGCTATCTGCTCAAGGCTTCTAATCGCCAAGAGTTGTTAACGGAAATTGATTCTTTAAAAGAACAAGTTGTAGGTAAAGATTCTTAGAGGAAGTCATTAGTCATTGGTCATTAGTCATTAGTTAGTGGTTATTTGTTATTTTTGAGGCTATAGCAATAACCGATAACAAGTAACCAGCAACCAATGCCCAATGCCCAATGCCCAATGCCCAATGCCCAATGCCCAATCTTAATTTGGATGGCAAACTTGTTGCAAAGTGGCGGTAAAGTCGGGGTAGGAAATGGCAGCAGCTTCTGCCCGGTGAATGTTAGTAATACCTGTGGCGTTGAGGGCTGCGATCGCCAAACTCATCGCTATTCTGTGGTCGGTGTAGCTGTCAACATCCGCGCCAGTCAAAGGAGTTCCCCCGGTAATTTCTAAACCGTCGGGTAACTCGGAAATTTGGGCTCCCATGCGGTTGAGTTCCGCAGCAGTCACGGCCAGCCGATCGCTCTCTTTGACTCGCAACTCGGCCGCATCTCGAATTATTGTAGTACCCGATGCAAAGATCGCCGCTACTGCCAAAATCGGGATTTCGTCAATCAGTCGGGGAATTAAGTCGCCCGCAATGGTGCATCCCCGCAATTGGCCGGAACTACGAACCAAAATATCGGCTACAGGTTCCCCAGCCGCCTCTCGCTGATTTTGCAGTTCAATGTCCGCGCCCATCATTTCCAAAGCTTCCAAAATGCCTGTACGAGTTGGGTTGACGCCCACATTTTCGACTACGAGCTCGGAACCGGGGACGATCGCCCCAGCAACTAGCCAAAATGCCGCCGAACTAATATCCCCCGGTACAATCACATTCTGCCCTTGCAGTTGTGTCGGCCCAGTGACTGTCACGCTGCAAGTTTCTGGATCGACGCTCAATTGGGCTCCAAACGCTCGCAGCATCCGCTCGCTGTGATCCCGCGACAGAGCGGGTTCTGTGACTGTAGTTTCTCCGCTGGCCATCAAACCGGCGAGCAATATGCAAGATTTAACTTGAGCCGAGGCGATCGGAGAATGGTAGTGAATCGGTTTTAACTGCTGTCCCAGTATCGCTAAGGGAGCTAAAGAATTGCTTTTTCGGCCCCAAATTTGCGCTCCCATTTGTTGCAGCGGTTTAATGACGCGCGACATCGGGCGCGATCGCAGAGAACTGTCACCCGTTACTGCATAAAAACGCCCCGGATGAGAGGCTAAAATTCCCAACATCAGCCGCATCGTCGTGCCGGAATTACCCGCATCCAAGACTTCCACAGGCTCCTCTAACTCGCCAATTCCGACGCCCCGGACTGTCACCCGTTCCGCGTTGAGTTCAGAAACTTTGGCTCCCAGGAGCGAGAAACATTTAGCAGTGCTGCGGGGGTCTTCTCCTAGCAGCAGTCCCTCAATTGTCGTTTCACCTCGGGCGATCGCACCCAACATCAAAGCTCGGTGAGAAATCGACTTATCGCCCGGAACTCGAATCCTCCCCACCAGCGACAAGCCCGGTGCCGGTTTTTGAATGCTTAAAGTTTGGCTTTTGTCAAGAAGCGTAGTAGTTATAATGTCAGCTTGCATTGAGATAAACTAGGATTGGATGGCGTTAGCTATCCTACCTTTTTCCCAGTCCTAAGTCAGTCGTCTTTTGTACGGCCTGCGGGTTTTTTCCCTATGTGTCCGGTTAACTTAAAAGCTGATTAAACTCGCCCGGAGACTCCGCTGTCAGTTCTCGATGACACGGGAGTGCGGACGCAACGGCACGGATTTCACATTAATTTCACAAATATTATCCGTGTATATGCTTAGATTTCATGTCCAGCTCTCAGTTATCGACCAGATGATTGAATTGTGACTAAACAATTTTAGATTTTCGATTGCGAGTTGTAGATTTTTCATTTTGTTAAGCAAAAGCTCCGGAATTTAGAACCCAGCCAATCTAAAATCTAAAGTCTAAAATCTCAAATCTCAAACCGCCCGATCCACAACAACTCCTAAACTTTTATTTATGCTGACCCATCACCGCAAGCCTGTAAGTTTATCGCTGGTATCCACAGATTTACCTTTGTGGTCAGTCGTTGAAACCGCTGCTACGCTTTATCAAAAAGACCGGGATCGCTTTCACTTGTTGTTGCACGAACCAGCAATAATCGATCGCGAATTTTCCGACGGTTCCAACCAATCTGCCGAGCAAGTTACAATCTTACCCCCAACTACAAAACCCCGGTTGCTCTGGCTAGAAGTTTCGCCCTATCGAGTCATTATGACGATGCAAGGAAACGGCAAATACAGTTACCGCCACTGCTGGGAACGAGGAATGTACGGCCTGAGCCGTTATTGGCTTCAGGGCGAATCGCTGGCGACTCCCGAACAGTTGCGACTCCGCAACTTCACTCGCAACTTGACGCTGACAGGAAAGCCGGAACCGGATCACTTGCGGTTAGAATACGAGTTGTGGTCGGAGAAAGTGCAACTAGGTCGCTATATTTTGAATCTAGAAATTCATCACTAAATTGGGTAATTGCAAAGGGGTAGATAGTAGGTGAAGGCGACGCATTCCTCAAATTCCTTCACCCGCTGTGCGTTGTTGGGGTTTGCGTGACCATCTCAAAACTCAAAACTCTTAGCCTTTAGCGATCGCCCTTACAATAATTAATCAGTTTGCTAGTCAAAGCGTCTTGATTTGCGGCTGCTTGATTCGCCTGTTGGCCGGCTCTAATAATATCTGCTTGAGCTGTTTTGATTTGCTCTCGACCTTCTATACTTGTAGAAGCGAGATTTCCAGCCTGAAGACTTTTGCTTATGTCGCCGAGTGCTTGACTAATTTCCTGGAAGGATTTAACCGATGGCTCCTGAATTTCTTTGAGGGTGGGATCTGTTATTCGCAGATTTTCAATTTCTTTTGCTATCAGGTTCAAATTTTTAGCTAAGTTGTCGGTCGTGGCAGCATCGTTGCTGTCTTTATCAACATCAATGAGAGCGTTGCCTTTGTTGACAATTTCAGTAAATTTAGTACACTGGACAGCTCGGCTATCGCTGCAACTAATCGTCAGCGTACAGCAAGCAACAACTATCAGCAGGATGGCAATCTGTTTGCGAAAAAAGTACATGAACCCTCGGTTGCAAAAAAAGTAGATTCTGGGATTTTGTCGTAGAGTGCGTCACTTGATTTTCGATTTTCGATTTTCGATTTACTTGCGACATTGAATCAAAGGATCTGGAACTTTGGTCTAAAATTAGGGATTGTCCACAAGGCGAGTGTACGCGGCACAGTATCCGTTTTTGGGTGTGTCAGCGGGCCGATCGATATATCGACTGTCGAAAAACTTTTGCGGCATTCAGACACGCTCTACTAAGCTAAACTACGTACCTGTTTAGGAACTATGGTCAAAAACAGCAATAACCTAAAGAAGGGAAGCATTTGGGGATATCTTACCCTGCTTTTGCCTATTTCCTTGACGGCGGTTGCCAGTTTCGAGTCGGGAAGGATGTTTTGGGCGATCGCCACCACAGCGGGCATTGCTTGGGCTTACAAACTCTACCACCAGCAGCAAAAACACAAACTCGCTCATTTAGACTCGGTTTTCTATAAGTTGATCAAGGAAAATCAAGGGCGAGTTACGGCTTTGGATTTGGCGATGAATGCGAAACTCCCGGGCGAAAAGGTTCAAGAGTATCTCGACGAACGAGCTTCTGAGTTTGCCGCAGATTTTGAAGTGACGGAACAAGGCGGAATTTTGTATTATTTTCAAATAGCTCCACCTGTCAATCAAAGCGAAACAGCTAATGCGGGAATAGCTGTTCAAGAGCCTCCCACAAATCGGGAAAAAGCACAAGATAAAAAACCAAATTTATTCCCCATTGCTCAAACCAAGACTCCTCAAAAGCCCAAAATCTCTTTTACCCAGACGGAACTCTCCCGCAGGTTCAAAGTTCACGCAACTACGATCGGCAAGTGGAAACTTAAGCCGGAGTTTGCTCAGTGGAGTCGGGAAAAAGACCCGGAGGATCTCGCCTGGGAATATTCTACAGAAAACAAGCGATTTTATCCCAAAGATTGAGTTTCTCCGGTATTTGCCAAAATATCTCAAGAAACCCGGTTTCTAGGACGCTCTGCGCTTAGTAACGAATAATTTGGCAAGAAACCGGGTTTCGGAGATTTGAGCGCGTCCTGGACTAATTTTACTGCGGTTGACCGAAAGCATCCAGGATACCCGCCACGTGATTCATTCCGAAAGCAGACTCAGGACCGGTGAAATAAAAAACCTGTATCGGATGAAACTTGCCGAACGTATTTATCTCGCGCAAGTCAATGCTGCAATTCTTTAATCTAAAATCTAAAATCTAAAATCTAAAATCGATTGACCGCTCGATCTCTTTAGGTTATTTTAAGTAAAATCGTCTTTTGCTGAGTTTGCCAAGTAAAAATCGGTAAGTTCGATCGTCCTATCTGTGACTTTTTTCTCCTATGTCCAAAACAACCTTGCGAGTAGTCGCCCGCCTCGCTGCCTTTCCCGACAAAGTAGCAGAACTTAAATCTCTGCTGCTGAGCATTATAGAACCCACTCGCAAAGAAAAAGGCTGCATCAAATACGAACTCCTGCAAAATCAAGCCGATCCCACAGATTTTACCTATGTTGAAGAGTGGGAAAGTGCTGATTTGCTCGAACTACATCTCGGTTCAAGTCACATTCAAGACGCCGTGCAGAAATTAGACGGTTTGGCCGTTGGGCCTCCAGATATCCGCCGCTATGAGTTGCTAGCTTAATCGGGTTTTTATAGCAATTTTATTAATGTGTGTGAAATAGCTTCGATTCCCCCAAAGTTTGCGGCGAACCCTACCTACATATATAGGTTCTGCGTAAGTCCAATTCTACTCACATCTTGCCCTATTCTAGCTGAACAGGCAAGAGGCCTGTTCCACAAAGAGTAGATTTTCTTGTGGAACAGGCATCTTGCCTGTTCAAAAAAGGATTTAGGTTCTGCGTAAGTCCAATTCTACTCACATCTTGCACTATTCTCGCTGAACAGGCAAGATGCCTGTTCCACAAAGAGTAGATTTTCTTGTGGAACAGGCATCTTGCCTGTTCAAAAAAGGATTATTGACAATGGTGCAAAATCTTAGATTCTACTAACTTCGGAAAAATTTATGACATTAGCAACAATAAAACAGTTATTTATTTATCCAATTAAAGGGCTGACACCGCAAGAAATGTCCGAGTTTGCTTTAACAGCAGGACACGGAATTAAGGGCGATCGAGCTTTTGCCTTAATGTTTGCAGATAATATTGAAGCTGCAAAGATACCCGCCCAAAATGTCCCTTGGATGAGCAAAAAACATTTTGCTGTCCAAAACGATTGGCCTCTGTTAGCAGCTTTAGAATGTGATTATCAACCGGAAACGGCCGTTTTAACAGTCAAGCGTCAAGGAGTTGCAGTGTTATCGGCAGAAACGAACACAGCAGCGGGGCGCGATCGCATCGGCACTTTTTTCACAGAATATTTGGCAGCAATTGAACCGACAAAAGAAGCGAGACACCCGCAGTTTGCACCTTTGCACTTAGTCGGCGACAGCAGCGGCGAAACTCGTTATCCCGATCGAGAACCAGTACACATTTCTTTACTCAGTCAAGCCACATTAGATCAATTAACAGAAATCGCTGTTCAAAACATTGACGTGGGCCGATTTCGCCCGAACATTGTGCTAGAAGGTATGGCAGCTTGGTCAGAATTTGAGTTGATCGGAAAACAGTTTCAATTAGGCACGGCGCGCATAGAAGTTACAGCACGAATCGGTCGCTGTGTCAATATAGAAGTGAATCCAGAAACAGGCGATCGGGATATTTCCCTACTCAGTTTACTCCAAAAGGAATTCGGTCACGCACAAACAGGAGTTTTAGCCAAAATTATCAACAGCGGCACAATTAAAATCGGCGATGTTTTGACTGCTGTAAAATAGTAGGACTTACGGGCGGGATCTCCTGCCCAACCCCTACTCCCCACAAGAAAACTCATTCTTTGTGGAACAGGCCGGAAAGCCTGTTCATGAGAATATCTTGCCTGTTCATGAGAATGGTGCAAGATGTGAGATGCACCCTACAAGTCAATAGTCTCTTAATCAAAAGCAACCTTAAGATTGTGAATGCTGCCTAACTTCCTCTACTGATAAACCGAGTGCTTCTGCCACTTGCTGTGTATTCAATCCCATTGCCAACAACCGAGGGATGGCATCCCGCCGCGCTTGGGCTTCTGCACTCAAAGCCTGCTCTGCTAAGGAAGCTCGTTCTGTACCTGTTAGCAGCAAATTACCCTCGCTATCCCACCACCGCAGCCAGAGCATTGTCTGGTTTTGATAACTGCCTTCCCACAGTCCTAATTCTACGCCCATTGGCGCGATCGGATAATGAGCGCGATCGTTCGGAAGCAACTGCTGGTAAAACCCATTGTTCAGGCTGTAAACCTCCAGCCTGCCACTATTGATCTCATAAATGCCATAAAACGGAATCCGCATGATCCGTTCATATACCCAAAACTTCCCAGGCCTTTGCGCCGCTCCAACTTCCGAGTACGATAGTGGGGTTGTGTCCCGCTCTTCTGAACCATCTCCCGATGCGAACTCCAAAGCAATCATCGGAGCCATGAATTCCCGCCACAGCACGTAAGAGCGACGAATCTGATTTCCTAGTGTTGGTGGCACGTTCGGCACGTAGAACCAGTCTGGAGCTTCGGCTCCCTTTTCAAGCGGGTCAGTTTCTCGCCAGTAGATGCCACAGTCTTGCCCTATAGCATATTGCCCATCGGGATGAAGCCCTTGCAATACCGACCCGATAGAATCAGTCAAAATAATGCTCTGAGGATGCTCCTGAAAATTCTTCACAAAAGTGCCGTCTTCCTCTGGCAGTTGAGTGTGGTCGGGGAAGGGAGAGGGAAGGACAATCTTTTCGGTTGCCGGGGTCATGCTACCTCTCAAGTATTGCAGCTTACCTGAATATCTTAACTCATCCTGCTTCCGGCACTCTCACCTTATTACCAATCAAATTCAGAAAACTCGCTCCAAAATGTTGAATCTCCAAAAAATTAGCATAAGCAGGAGTTGACTTGTAAACTCTAAAAGTCCGCATAATTCCTAAAGTTGCGGCACTTTCCAGCGGGCCGATAAAGCTAGTATCCCTATCCAAAAAATGAGACTGCTTAGCCCAGTGTGCCATCTGTTCCGCATTCAAAAAATAGCAACCGGAATGAGGATTCAATGCCCGCTCAAAAGCGATTGTTTGTTCCATAATTTTTCCCATTAACTGCCGCTGCTCCTCTACATTTTGAAACGAAGAAGTCGCTGAGTCTGCTAAATCACCATCAACATATGCTTTAAAAACCGCGCCTTTAGGCGCTATTTCATAGCGATTAGGTTGCAGCAAATTCCCATTTCCTCCGTGATGCGTAAACCACTTTAATTTACTAAAAAACCACGGATCATGCAGCACTAAATCATCTTCCAAATAACAGAAATAATCGTATTTGTTAAGACACGCTCGCAAAACTGCTTGACACTCAAACCCCAACAGCAGCGGTTCGCATTTGGTAGCATGGTGCATAAAACATCTGGGCTGCACTGGCAGTTGAGGCAACAGATGATAACCTTGAGTAGTGCAAACAACAATGTCAATTTCGTGCTGTTGAGATTGATTTGCTGGGATAGTTGCACATTCGCGAATGTCAATCATGGACTGAGATTTGCCGTACAAAGCTTGCAGCGATGTCACGCAAGCGGTTAAAGCATTTAGTCGTGGTTGCGGATCATTTCGCTGGGAAGCGTGTTTCCCGTCGCCGCTGGGATTGTAAAAGTGAGCAATAGTGAATAGAATTCGCATTGGTGTGGAGTAACAATTAGAAATTAAACAATAAAACAGAACGATCGCACAATAGCCTATAAATCTTACCGCACTTAGTCACCAAATAACTCCGGCAGGCGATCGCGCAACTCAGCATTTAAACGTGGCAACTCGTCGCGCATCTGTAAGTACCAATCTCGCCGCTGCCGGTAGTGCCCGCACAGTAAGCGGTTGTCCCGCACCCATTCGTAAGCATTCGCGGCTATTTTCCGGCGCCGAGAAGTGTCAGAAATCAGCGAATTAAGCTTCATTTCAAACTCTTTTTCATATCTATAAATCAATCCGGTTTCACCTTCGACAATCGAATGTTCGTACACAGTGGGACTTGCCAGTACCGCTACTCCCCGCGCTGCACATTCAATAAATTTCAAGTCGGATTTCATTTCGTTAACCGGGTTGGAAACGAGCGGGAGCAAAGCTATATCGCAACTGTACATAATTTCTTGATACCGTTCGTAACTGCAAAATGGTTCAAATTCTTTTTGCTGTGTTTTCAAGGCTTCAAAAAATTTGCGGTCGTGGATTACTTTAACTCGAATCCGGTGCTTTTGTGCTACTAAAACTCGATTTAGCGCTGCCATAATCGGCTGCCAATCTTTTTCGCGGTTGAGCGCACCAAAAAAGATTGTGACTGTATCTTCTGTCGGATAAATTCGCGGCGGAGGTAGATAAGCTAATTGATTGGGAAATACGGCAACATTTGGATTGTATTGCCGCAAAATTTTGGCTAGGGGTTCTGTAGAAGTTTGCACGCAGTGACAGCCGCGATAGCTGAGGTAATTATTGTCGGCGTATTCGCGGCGACGGATGGGATTATCGTCAATTTCTGCTACTATTAAATAGCCTTCTTGCAGCAGTTCTTTGAGTTGGGGAATATAGCCGGGATATTGCATGATAGTCCGTTGCCAGATGAAGACTTTTTCTTCTCCCAGCAGCGGCGGAATTAATTCTGCTGTTTTCACCCCGGATACGGTGCGGACACCGGGAATTGTAGCGCTAAATTTGTCCGGTTCCAAAACTCGCACGCGATCGCACCCTGTAGGAGCCATAATGATAGTCTGAATCAGCAGTCTGCGCGCAGGTACGGTCGAGTTGGTCGATCGCACGATATAATATTCAGCACCGGTTTCCGTAGCAAAACTGCTCGATGTGAGCTCTAAAGCCTGTACCATTGGATGCAGCAATTGCTGAAACTGGACAAAATTTTCGGTTTTGTGTCCCTTCCCTTGAAATTCATAAACCTGCAATCCGGCTTGAGCAAATAGTGATTTAATACTTTCTAGGGTAAACCAGTGCTGCATCTTGTTGTCGGGATTCTCCCACTGTCCCCGCAACAGATTGACAATCCGCCGCCAGTATTGAAGATTAGGGATTTTGGCGAGAATTTGCCCCTCTGGATTCAGCAAACCACTGTACTGCTTGAGCACTTCCCAAGGGTTTTTGAGATAGGGTAGCAAGTCGCCAAAAACCAAACAATCGACGGTTCCTGGGGCGATGTCGAGACTTTCGAGAGCAATTTCTTCAATATCGGCTACCGTCACCCAGTTTAGCCTATCGACTGCAATTTTAGCTTTTTCTCGATCGCATTCAATGCCAATATACTGACAATGGGGATTGATCAGCTTGTACTGTTCGCCCGTCGAACCCGTACCGCAGCCAATTTCAACAATGACTTTAGCATCCGGCGGTAGCAGCTTCAAGAGGTCGTGGTTGACGCGATCGATCACTTTCTCTAAAATTCCTGATTAGTTTATCGTAAAATAAAACAGAGCAACCCATGCCGACAGACAACCAGCCGAATGTTAGCATTGCGATGCCAGTATACAATGGCGAGCGGCACATTTGTCAAGCACCCAATTTTCTGTTACCAACTCTTTCTCTTCCCTATCTTCTCTTCCTCTGCGTTCTCTGCGCCCTCTGCGGTTCATTTAATCTTATCCACCCATCCTACAAGGATTCCTATATCTTAGCAAATATTGAGCAAAATTATAATTTATTCTCAAACCCTACCCTCATTCAGCGCGATTTAGGAGCTAAATTAATTCGGCTTTTTTCCCAAAAATCAACCCAACAATTTGCTGAATACATTATAAACTATGAACTCAAATCTAGGAATTAACATCGCCGGCTACATTAACGGCGAATTTGGCATAGGAGAAGGTGTCCGAGCCAACATCAGAGCCGCAGAAGCCGCCAACATTCCCATCAGTATCAACAATTTTCCCCGCAGTCCCCACCGCAAACAAGACACCACCTATCAAAACTTTAGCCAAGACAATCCCCATCCCGTAAACTTAATTCAAGTCAACGCCGATGAAGTGGCCACCTTTATCAAACATACAGATTCCAGCTATTTTGAAAACAAATACAATATCGGCTTTTGGGCCTGGGAACTTCCCGCATTTCCCTCAAAATGGCAGCCAGCCTTTAATCAATTTCACGAAATATGGACTTATAGCAACTATTGCGCCGAGGCAATTTCTGCAGTCTCGCCAATTCCCGTTATCAAAATCATGCCCAGTATTGCTCTTCCCGCACCTTCCCTGAACAGAGAAGCACTGAATTTACCTAAAGATAAATTTATTTTTTTGTTTGTATTCGACTTTTCCAGCCGCATCGAGCGCAAAAATCCTTTAGCCGCCATTCAAGCATTTAAACAAGCTTTTGGCGAAGATGACCGCCTATTGTTAATTCTCAAATCTTCCAACTCAAACAAAAATTTAGAGCAGCAAAAAATATTAAATTCTGCCATCAGAAACTTTTCAAATATCCAACATCTAGACGGGTATTTGTCCAAAGATGAAATTAACAGTTTGTTGTATAATTGCGACTGTTATCTATCCCTGCACCGCTGCGAAGGATTTGGCTTAACAATGGCTGAAGCCATGTTTTACGGCAAACCCGTAATTGCTACCGGCTATTCATCAAATACAGAATTCATGAATGTCGGCAATAGCTATTTAGTCAAGTATAAGTTAATCCCAATTGAGAAAGATTGCGGGCCTTACAAAAAAGGCAATGTTTGGGCCGAACCGGATGTCGAACACGCTGCGGATTTAATGCGTCATGTCTTCAACAATTACCGGGAAGCTCAGCAAGTTGGAAGAATAGCTGCTGATGAAATTAAGACTTTACTGAATCCGCCAACTGTCGGGAGAAAAATTCAAAACCGTCTTGAATATATTGCCGAAATTACAGATAATTTCAAAAGCTTGGAGGGCGGAATACGGAAAAAGTCCTCTCAGGGGGCGACAGTAAAAAATGCACAACCTTTAGTTAGTATTTGTATTCCGACATACAACGGAGCGGCATTTATTGGCGAAGCGATTCAAAGTGCTTTGGCCCAAACTTACCCTAACATAGAGCTGATTATATCCGATGACGGCTCCACAGACGAAACAGTTGCGATCGCCCAATCATTCCAATCACAAACCTCAGTCGATTTCCGCATCATACTGCACCGCAACTACGGCTTATCACAAAACTGGAATTTTTGCATATCCCAAGCAAAAGGTCAATACATTAAATTTCTCTTTCAAGACGACTTGCTCGCACCAGAATGTATTGAAAAAATGGTCGCACTCGCCCAAAAACACCCAGAAATAGGTATGGTTTTCTCCCCGCGTGGCATCACCATAGCTGACAATGAATCTAACCCGATTTTGCGCGGAGCTTCCCAATCAATTAAAGATTTGCATAAAAGTTGGTCAAATTTAAAATCTATTCAGCCCGGAAAAAAATTACTGGCAGATACTAACTGCTTGAATAACCCGATAAACAAAATTGGCGAACCTAGTACCGTCTTAATTGCTGCGCGAGTCTTTGAAGAAATAGGATTATTTGATTCGGGATTATCTCAGTATGTAGACTTAGATATGTGGTGGCGAATCATGGGCAACTATCATATCGGATTTGTAGATGAAAAACTGTCCTCACTGCGGATTCATCCCGAACAACAAACTTGGAAAAACTTCGCGGCTGGGGAAAATCATAAGGATGTAGTTAGATTTTACAAAAAACTCCTAAATAGTCCTGATTACAGTTTCCTGAATCAACAAATCAAACAGACAATCCGCCAAAAGCTGGCCTTGAGAACCCAGCCGAGTTTATCGGAATTGTCACCACTGCTTGATCAATACAATAAATTCCCCTCAAAACAGCCTCTTCTCGCGCTGCGCCCCTACCGCCAACAGCTAGCTGAGTATTGGCTGAATTTGCCAGCGGAAAAATTAGAAAGTGCTTACTCGAAAGACATGGGGAAAGCTCATAAATTGCTACTAGATAGCGCCCTAAAAAATGAAACTTTAACTGAGTCAGAACAACGTTTTGTCCAGCAGTTATCCTCGAAACTTGCTGAAGGAGGAGAAATTGCCGACAAGATGCAATATCTCCTCGCAGCGATGCTGTACCGCGACGCTTATCAGTTGCCACTTGAGTATAACAATGCAGCGATTCCCCAGTGGTTTTTTGACGATTTTCTGAAATTTCTATTTCAGTCACCGAATTATTTTCAAAGGAGATGTGGCATTGTCAAGAACGGGCAAGATACCCGTTCCACACAAGATGAAT
>NZ_JAUBTS010000014.1:0-56216 GCF_036705105.1 Microcoleus sp. B9-D4 | reverse complement strand
TTTCTGGTGGAACAGGCATCTTGCCTGTTAGTTCCACAACAGATGAATTTTCTGGTGGAACAGGCATCTTGCCTGTTAGTTCCACAACAGATGAATTTTCTGGTGGAACAGGCATCTTGCCTGTTCCTCAACAAGTAATTGAGAAGGGTGCAAAATATCAGTTTAAACCAAAGTCGGAAGTAGAAAGGTACTCTGAATATTTCCAGCAGTTAATCAAGTACGTCGCAGCTAATATCGCCAGTTTTCCCGATTCAGAAGTTTGGCGTTATTTAGCGGCTTTTATTGCGAAAAATGTTAGCTTCCAAGCTTTGTATTTGAGCGAGGTCAATCTGCTCAATATATTGAGTCAGCGAGCTGATATTCTGGAATTTAATTTGAAAAATATCGGCAGTCAAATAGAATGGAATTTTCCTCAGAGAGAACCTGAAAGAACTAAAATTAGAGTTGGCTTTTTGCTGGATAAAATTAGTGATGAATCCGAGACTCGTGCTGCAATTGGGAGTTTTGAATATTTAGACAGAAGCAAATTTGAAATAATCGTGTACTATTTCCAGGTACAAGACGAGCGACTGGGGAAATATTGCGAAAATTGCGCTGACAAACTGGTGCAACTGTCAGAAGATTTGCCCCATCAAGTCCGAGAAATGCGATCGCACGATTTAGATATTCTGCTAATCTGCACCAATACTACCGACACTTCTCAACCAAGCGCCCTCCTGTGCCTGCACCGACTAGCGCGAGTGCAAATAGCTAGCGGTGTATCAACCCCCGCAACCACCGGAACCCGAAATATCGATTATTTCATTGCCGGAGATTTGGCACTGCCCGCAGGTGCAGCAGCAGAGTATCGCGAAAAATTAATTAGTTTAGAAGGGTCGGGAGTTTGTTTAAGCTATACTGTAGGATCAGCACCTGGCCGAGTTGAACCGACTCGCAGGAGTTGGGGAGCTACCGATGACTCTGTAGTGTTCATGTCCGGCGCTCAAGCTTTGACAATTATCCCAGAATTGAGAGAAACTTGGGCAAAAATTATTGCGGCGGTACCAAATTCTATTTTAGTTTTGTATCCCTTTCGTTCCCGCAATGAAAACTATCCGACGGTGCCTTTTTACAAACAAATTCGATCGCTCTTTGCCGAATTTGGGATTGACAAAAAGCGCTTAGTTGTGATTAAAGCCCTGCCATCTCGCGCCGATTGCATAAAATGTCTGGAATTGGCTGATATATATTTAGACTCCTATCCATACAGCAGTGCCTGCTCCTTAGCAGAACCCCTGTTGGCAGGGTTGCCTGTAGTGGTAAGAAAAGGGCAAACAACTCGATCGCGACAATCAGCCGCAGTGCTCGAAGAACTACTACTTCCGGAACTGGTAGCAAACAGCGAGAACTCTTATTTAGAGCTGAGTACAGCACTGGGAACCAACCCAGAACTGCGCCGGCACTACCGCGAGCGAATCCAGCAAAAAATGGCGGCAAACCCCCAATATCTCGACAGTCGCGCTTGCTCGACCCAACTCGGAACACTCTTTGAAAGACTATTCCGAGAGTGAAGGAAGAAGGAAGTTCAGCAACTAAGCAGTGTACGGGATTTAACGGATGGATGTTGAGGGAAGAAGGAAGATGGCAGAAGTAAAGATTTTCCGACTCTCCCACTCTCGCATCCCGCTACCATTGTGAGACCCGTGGGGAACCCCTCGCTAGGCAGAGCGTCAAGAAATAGACAGCAATAGCGCTAGCCCACTGACGGTCTGCTATCATCGGGGAATCGAGGGGTTAGTGGTTGTCGCTCTTTTCCTGCCACAGCTAAATTAAAAGGGGAAGCGCAAGTCAGTTGGAGATAAAAAAATGACAGGACTTTTTCAAATAGGCGATAAATTACTGCAAGCTCAGGATATGCCATCGCTCCTGAAGCGGTATCAGTTGATGCCACAATTCTTGCGGGGTGTAATAGTAGACCAAGCGATCGCATCCTTTAGTTGCAGCGACGAAGAACGCAAATCCGCCGTGGAGAACTTTCTGGCACAACACCAACTGACAGCCCCCGAAGCCAAAGAAGCTTGGCTGCGCGGCCAAAATATGACGGAAGAAGAACTTCAAGAGATGGCCGTTAGGCCCTTGCTGATCGAAAAATTTAAGCAAGCCACTTGGAGACCTAAAGTAGATAATTATTTTTTAACCCGCAAAGCCAGCCTAGACCACGTAGTCTATTCCCTGGTACGCACCAAAAATCCAGCACTGGCAAACGAACTTTACTTTCGCATCCTCGAAGGGGAACAAACCTTTGCTGAAGTGGCCCGCGACTATTCCGAAGGGCCCGAGTCGAAGTCAGGCGGCTTGTTGGGCCCCGTACCCCTCAGCCAGCCCCACCCGGCAATCAGCAAACTTTTGTCCGTCAGCCAGCCAAATCAACTCTGGACGCCGCGTCCTCTGGCAGAATGGATGGTAATTATTCGACTAGAAAAGTTCATGCCGGCCCAACTCGATGAATCGATGCGGCTGCACTTGATTAACGAACTCTTTGAAAGCTGGCTCGCCGAACAGATATCGCAAATAGGCCCGCTACAGCCCCTCTCCTCCGTGTCTTCAATTTCATGACAATCAAGCAATTGGGTCAGGGGCCCCCGGATTTATCCGTGGAGACTTGAAAAAGCGTAGCATCCTGACAAAAACCCCCTGGATTCATCTGTGGATTCAATCTAAAATCTAAAATCTAAAATCTAAAATTGGATGACTTCTTCCGCTGTTTCCCTCTCCCAAATTCAGGATTTCCTAGCTCAAACACCTCCCTTTGACCGACTGTCAGAGACGGCTCTGACAGCCTTGGTGGCTAAATGCCAACTCCTTGGCTACCGGACGGGGCAACCCCTGTTTGAACGGGAAAAAATGCCGACTCAGGTGGCAATTATCTATCAAGGCCAGGCCCGGCTGCTGGGATTTGACCAGCGCTCGCAGCGCCACGTAAGTTTGCGCTTGGTGCAGTCGAAGGAAATCCTGGGCTGGGCTGGCTTGCTCAGAGGAGTTCCCTGCGAAACGGCGATAGCCTCTACAGATGTGATCGCGATCGTCCTACCTGCCGAAGATTTCCTGAGCGTACTGGAAAAACAGCCGACATTTGGAGAAGCCTTTCGCGAACACTGTTCGTTGAGCGAAGTATTTGAACTGTTGAGCCTGGAATTGCAACGCCAAGCCGACGGCACTTCCAATCTCAAGGAACTTACCCTGCAAGCTTGGCAAGATGCGACAGTTGTTAACGTACCAAACGGCAACAAAAAAACTCAAGACATCGCCAAAGAGCTAGATGCAGATCGAGTTTGGCTCGTCAGCAGCGGCGTCTTGGGCGACTTTCCCACCGGCAGCCGCTTCTCTGTGGAAAACGCAGCCAAATCCTTAAAAGTAGAAGGCCGCCTCGGCGCGCGATTGGTAGGTTTCCGGGAACCCCCAGAACCTCAAGAAACAGACCCATTGGGCCCGACAGATATAGTAGACCCAGGGCCCAAGCCGATCGGTGGAAAATTGATCGAGGTTCTACCCGGCCCAGACCGTCCCCCAGAACCCAAAACCGACCCCCAAACAAAGGATGGGGCGAGATACCCAGTTTTCCGCGCCAAAGGGCAGATTGACAGCCCGTTAGCTTGCTTCCAGATGTTGAGCAAGTATTTCGGCCTCAAATTTCGTCGAGATATCATCCGCAAAGTTCTAGAAAATCAGTTAAAAACCGCCGGTTCTATCAGTATGCAAGCCTGCGGGGCGATCGCCCAAAGCATCGGCCTCACGCCCCAATTGGCGCAAGTGCCCGCAGAAGCGATCAACCGCATCAAAGCTCCCGTAATGATTAAATGGCAAGATAGCTTTGCCATTATTTACAGCATCACCGAGCAAGAATTGGTGCTCGCCACGCCCGAACAGGGGCTGATGCGGAAGCGGATACCTCAGTTTAAAGAAATATGGGGAGAATCAGGAGAAGTTCTGCTGCTGCAAGCTCCGCAAGTTGAGCAAAAAGAGCAGTTCAGCTTCTGGTGGTTTGTGCCGGCCCTCATGGAACACAAGACAGTGTTTTTTGAGGTGTTGCTTGCTTCGTTTTTTGTACAGTTATTTGGTCTTGCCAACCCATTAATCAGCCAAATAATTATTGATAAAGTATTAGGTCAGCGCAGCATTGACACCTTGGATATTTTGGGTGCCTTTCTGTTAGGTGTTGCCCTGTTTGAAGGACTGCTCAACGGTTTGCGTACCTTTTTGTTTATAGATACCTCAAACCGCATCGATGTCAAATTGAGTGCGGAGGTAATCGACCACTTGCTCCGGCTGCCCCAGAATTACTTTGACAATCGGCGCGTGGGAGATCTGGTTTACAAATTCAGCATGATGGGCCAGATTCGGGAATTCATGACGAGTACAGCTCTGACAGTGGTTCTTGATGCGGTATTTTCGGTGGTTTACGTCGCCGTGATGCTCTCCTACAGCGTGCAGCTAACGGCAGTATCTTTGGCAGTGGTACCGATACTGGGGCTGATGATTGTTATAATCAATCCGCTGGTGCTGCGCCTGATCAAACAGAGAAATATGCGTTTTTCTGACTCTCAATCTTATTTAGTGGAAGTAGTCGGCGGGATTCAAACTGTTAAGGCTCAAAATATTGAATTGAAATCCCGCTGGGAGTGGTCGAGCCGCTACGCAAAATACATTACAGCCAGTTTTAAAACAATTATCACGGGGACTGCGGCAGGTACGGTTAGCAGCTTTTTAAACCAGGTGGGTAACTTAGCTCAGTTGTGGGTGGGAGCTTATTTGGTACTGGGAAATGAGATTACTTTGGGTCAGTTGATTGCTTTTCGAATTATTTCCGGAAACGTGACTGGTTCGCTGCTGCGTTTTGTCAGCGTCTGGCAGAGTTTCCAAGAAGTCTCGATGTCGATCGATATGCTTAAGGATGTGGTCGATACGCCGACGGAAACCAGCGATGAAGACCGCAGCAATATCCCGCTGCCAGCAATTCAAGGGCAGGTTACCTATGAGGAGGTTTCCTTCCGATTTCTAGAAAGCGGGGCACTGCAATTAGCTAATGTTAATTTGGAATTTCCTGCTGGCAGTTTTGTGGGAATTGTGGGTGGAAGCGGTTCCGGTAAAAGTACGGCGATGAAGCTGTTGCAGCGTCTTTATCCGCCGCTGTCGGGCCGGATTTTTATAGACGGCTATGACATTTCTAAGGTGGAACTGTACTCGCTTCGCAGCCAACTTGGGGTGGTGTTGCAAGATACTTTGCTGTTTAACTGTACTGTGCAGGAAAATATTGCTCTGAGTAATCCCGATGCGAGTACGGATGAGATTGTGCGAGCTGCGAAATTAGCGGTGGCTCACGATTTTATTATGGGCTTGCCTGCTGGCTACAATACGGTGGTGGGAGAGCGGGGTGCGTCGCTTTCAGGGGGTCAAAGGCAGCGTTTGGCGATCGCCCGGACGATTTTGCAAAACCCGAAACTGCTGATTTTGGACGAAGCTACAAGCGCCCTCGACTACCATTCCGAACGCCAAGTTTGCAATAACTTAGCAGAAGCTTTTGCTGGCCGCACGGTGTTTTTCATTACTCACCGCCTGACTACCATCCAAAACGCTGATGTAATTATTATGATGGATCAAGGTTCTGTAGTCGAGCGGGGAACTCATAAAGAATTAATGGCTCTTAAAGGGCGTTACTACTGCCTCTTCCAACAACAAGAGTCATCGAATACCTGATATCTAACAACTCACAACTGATCGCTAACGCTTAACAACTGAGAACTAACAAATGGCTATGAAATCGTTAATACTTTCTGAGCAACCAGTCATTCTCGAAAAACCAGCGATTTGGTCGCACTTGTTTTTGTGGATGATCATGCTGATGACCACTTCTGCTGTAGTTTGGGCTTATTTTGCTAGCGTAGAGCAAGCTGTCCCCGCTGTCGGCCAATTGGAGCTCAAAGATGGTGCTAGAGACATCCAAGCACCTGCTACGGGCGCTGTGGTGAGACTTCACGTTGAAAATGGCGATCGTGTGGAAAAGAACCAGCCTTTGCTCACTTTCAACCCAGTTGCACCCAGTGCCGATTTAACATCGGTTCAGAAAACTAAAGAAGCTCTGGAAAAGGAAAATAAATTTTACGAAGATGTTGTCAACGGCAAAATTCAAGGCGCTGTTCCTTCTAACCTAGAATCAACAATCAAGGACAGACAGAGCCTTACGGCACAAAATCAAGTGCTGCAAGCTTTGATTGACGAACTGTACCTCAATCGGGGAGCTAGCGGAAATTTTGATGCAGCCCAGCAAGGACTTTATGTTAATTATCGATCGGAGTTTCTGTCTCGCGTCGCCGCAGCTCAAGGCCAAGTTCAGGAGTTGGAAAAACAACTGAAGCAAGCTCAGGATGCTGAGAAAGCCGCCGGCGATCAAATGACAGTGGCACAGCAACAATTGGGTTTTGCCCAGAACCAATTAAATTATGCTCAGCAGCAGTTAGCTTCTTCGCAAGAGCAAGTAAAATCAGCCCTGGCTCAGAGAGATTTGGCCCAAGAACAGTTAGCGAAATCCCAACAAGTATTGAAGTCTAACCAAAACATTCTAGGCAGACTCGCCCCCCTGGTGGAGGAAGGAGCCATTGCTGAACTGCAAAAAGAACGTCAAGAGCAAGATGTTTTCAGAGGCCAAAGCGACGTTCTCAAACAGCAAGATCAAATCAAGCAGCGCGAAGGTGAAATCAACTCTCGCAAAGGCGAAATAAACACGCGCCTCGGTGAAATCAATACGCGCCGAGGCGAAATTAACGCGCGTCAAGGTGACATCCAAAAAATTAGTGCTGAAATACAGCGCCAGCAAGGAGAGCAAGCGCGCATTCAGGAGTCCATCGCCCGCGCCGAAGAACAGTTGAAAAACACGAAGGATACCTGGGCGAAAGAACTTTATACCAAAATTGCTGAAAACCAGAAACAAATTGCCAGCAGCGATTCTCAACTAAGCCGCTTCAAAGTGGAAAACCTGAAAAAGCTGTCTGAGGTGAACGCTCAGCTAGAAAAGGCTCAACAAAACCGCGACACTCAAGTGATGAAAGCTCCTGTATCGGGGGTAATATTTGATTTGAAGCCTTCTACGAAGGAGAAAGCTAAGTTGGATATGGCGAAAGATCCGATATGCCAATCCATTATTAATACGGTGCTGAAACCGGGCGAACCGCGCCCAGCACGCTGCGAAGAAGCTTATTACGAAGCGCAGCAAACTGAAAAGCTGCTCAAAGTTTTGGATGACGAAAACGGTCTGGAAGCAGTGGTTTACCTGGAAAACAGCAATGTGGCTCTGGTATTGGATGCTTTGAGACAGAAGCGGGCAAAATTGGAGCAGTATCACGGCAAGCAATTAGACGGAGAAAAGATTGACTGCGAAACAGGTAAAAGTTGCGTTTGTCCAGAGAAGGAAGTTAACAGAGAGAAACTGGGTTTAACAAAATACCAATGCGTGCCTGTGGAAGTGAATGTAGAAGCTTTCCCGGCGATGGAGTTTGGTACTGCTGAGGGTGAAGTGATAGAGATTAGCAGCGATGCTGAGCCTCCTACGGAACTGCGGAAATACTACGCTTTCAAAACCAAAATTAAGCTCAAGAATCAGAAGTTTGTTTTGAACAAAGGCAAGGCGAATGAAGTGGAGGTTAACTTGCAGTCGGGAATGTCCGTGAGTTCTAATATTAATATCGGCAAGCGGACTGTATTGCAGATGTTTATCAACCGATTTACTGGGAAAATGGATACGTTCAAGACTATTAAGTAGCGAACAGTTGACGGTTGACGGTTGACGGTTGACGGTTGACGGTTGACCGTTGACTGTTGATTGTCAGTCTAAAAGCTGATGATATCATGTCCGGTCGAGCGAGATCGATTTTTGTAGGGGCTCCCCTCACCCACAATACCTGCGAATAATTGACACTCTCAAAAACCCGCCCTGACCGGGATATTATGGTTAATCGATCGGACATGATATGACTAGATTTTACAATTCCGATGCTATAGCAATCCTAAATCAGTTGTACAAATATGTAGGGGTAGTGCTACCCCTACTCCCCGTGCCTACCCCCCACGGATCGGGGCAACCACGGGGGGTTTGCCTCTACAACAATTACACAATTCATTGAGAATCGCTATACCGGATTGGATATTAATGAAAAAATTAATCTTATTTACTTTATATCTAATTCCTGTCCTCTTATTAATCGGATTTGTAGCGAATTTTAGCGTTAACGTTCCCGTTGATGACGAGTGGAGGTTAGCTAGCCTTTTTGAAAAAATAGCTGCGGGAAATGTAACTTTTAACGATTTTTGGGCTTTGCACAGCAACCACCGTATACTTTTCCCTAAAATAATTATTGCGGTGCTGGCTTTTGCTTCCCGATGGAATATTAATTATCAGTTGTGTCTCAGCATAGGTTTGGCTGCGATAAGTTTTATCGCTATGTACAAGTTATCCTCGATGCAAGTTAAGAATGTCGCGGATGATTTGTGGCATTTAGCTAATATTTTAACTTGTATTTTGCTTTTCTCTCTAGTTCAGCACGAAAACTGGCTTTGGGGATTTCAACTCGCTTGGTTTTTCGTGAATTTGTGTTTTGTCGCTGCGGTTTATGCGCTGATTTCAAATCACAAATTATTGCCTAATATAGCGGTTTTTAATCGGATGAAACAGAGATGTTCCACCACGATTAATAAGCTATTTAGGAACGGGCAAGATGCCCGTTCCACAAGAAGATTGAATTTTTGTGGAACGGGCATCTTGCCCGTTCTTGAGAATGATGCAACACCTCAGATCAAACAGAGTACCGACACGGCACTGCCGTGTCCCTACGATATTCAAATATCGATTGCGGCTGGATTCTGCTTTATTGCGAGTTTTTCCCTGGCCCAAGGCTTGCTTTCTTGGTTGGCTGCGATTCCGGCTGTGGCGGCTGTAGAAGGAAATGCGGCGCAGAAAAGAACAAGACTTATTGTCTGGATGCTGCTGTTTGCGACAACTTGTGCTGTTTACTCAATTGATTATCATCCTAGCCGGAAAGCAAGTATTATTTCATTGTTGAATAAGCCGTTTGTGGTGATTGATTACTTTTTGAGTTTGTTGGGTTCGCCTATTGTGCGATCGCCTGGAATTTCAGCATTAGTTGGATTGCTAATATTTGCAAGTTTCTTATTTTTTGTATTCTATTTCTTTGTCATTGGGAACCCTGCGAAGCAATCTCCAGCCCCTGCGATTGCTTTGTTCCTCCCAATGACAGATAGAAATGATATTGCTGAAAGCTATAGCAATCCCAACTCAGTTATGAACGTGGTTCAGGCTGCGACGCTGGACGGGCAAGATGCCCATCCCACAATTCATTTAGGATTACGGCAAGATACTCATTCCAAAATTGATTTAGGAGTGCAATATCAGGCTTTACCTTGGCTGTCAATAGGTTTGTTTTCGGTTTTATCGGCTCTGTTTATTACGGCTGGTAGGGCAGAATTTGGGGCGATTCAGGCGCTCGAATCGTCGAGATATACGACTAATTCGATTTTGTTATTAATTGCTGTGGTTCAGCTAGGGCAATTGTTTGTTCGAGGTAATTATCAAGAAATACAAGCTAAGTTAAAGAGGAATTATAAATTTATTTATCGCGTAGTTGCAGGGCTGTTAATTGCCACAATTATTGTTAACTCTCAACAGGCGATCGCCCAAACTCGATCGGCAATTATTTACAAACAAGGCGCTCAAGATTGTTTGCAGTTAATTAACTATCTCGAACCATCGGATTTTTTCAATAATTCGCAGGAAAGCTGTTTGAGGGTGCTGAGCAAAAAAACTTGGCTGGTGAGAGAAGGCGCTGCAATAATCGACAAAATAGGTTGGATAAAGTTCGCGAAAAATGTAGAGTTTATTTCTAATACCGAGAAAGTTTACGGTTATTTAGACAAACCTCAAACTAGCGATAAATCCTTGACTGTTAAGCAAAATGATGCTGTCAAGGCTGCTGGTTGGGCGGTTTTGCCAGAAAAATTGCAACAGCCGAATATTGTACTGCTATCTGTCGGGGACAAAAAATCTTTTTTTGCTAACGCTTATGTAAATTTGGACAGTCCCGACATTGCGGAGAGTTTAAAATCTGAGTTATACAATAATGCAAGGTGGGCTGTTGATTTGTCGGATAATAATTTGCCGATCGCCCAAACTGAAATTAAAGCTTGGGTGTATAATCCTCTTGACAACCAGTTTGTCGAGTTGCGCGGAGGATGAGGAGTGAAAATTTCTGTGATTATACCAGCCCACAATGAGGAGGGCTGTTTGTACGGTACTGTGCGGGCGATCGCCCAGACGCTCGATTTAGAAGGCATTCCGCACGAAATTTTGATTGTGAATGACAATAGTGTCGATCGAACTATTGATATTTGCCAGGAGTTGTCAGAGACTTTTCCCACAGTGAGATACATCAACAATCAACCTCCCAACGGTTTCGGATTTGCTGTGCGCCGGGGATTGGCGGAATTTGACGGAGATGCTGCGGCAATTGTGATGGCGGATGCTTCCGACGATCCGATGGATTTGGTAGCAGGATACCGCAAGCTGCAAGAAGGATATGATTGCGTTTTCGGTTCCCGCTTTATCAAAGGCGGCTTTGTGGTTGATTATCCAATTCACAAGTTAGCAATTAACCGCTTAGCAAACTGGTTTGTCAAAAGTATTTTCGGCTTGCGGTACAGCGATGTCACCAATGCTTTTAAAATTTACCGCAGAGAAGTAATTGAAGGCGTACAACCGATTTTGAGCCATCATTTTAATTTGACAGTGGAACTGCCTTTAAAAGCAATTGTTCGGGGTTTTTCCTATACGGTGATTCCTCTGAGGTGGTACAATCGGACGGCAGGTATTTCTAAGCTGAAAATCAAAGAGATGGGCAGTCGATATTTGTTTATTGTCTTGTATGTCTGGCTGGAAAAACATCTCTCTCGCGGCGACTACCACCGGACTAGAAAGATAGCAAAATTAAAAGTGAATGCCTGAGAGAATTTTAATTGTTGGTGGTGCCGGTTTCATCGGCAGTTGTTTGGCAATTGACCTGAAGAAACTGCACCCGGAATGGCAAATAATTTGTTTAGATAACCTGCGTCGCCGGGGTTCAGAATTGAATCTGCCTCGGCTTAAAAGTTGGGGGATTCAGTTTGTTTACGGGGATATTCGCACCGCGGCGGATTTAGATCCAGTTGCACTGAATACTGACTGCATTATAGATTGTGCTGCGGAGCCTTCTGTGCTGGCTGGTTTTAGTTCACCACAGTACGTTTTGCAGACGAATTTACTGGGTACTGTGAATGTTTTGGAGTTGGCGAGACAAACGGGTGCTAGTTTGCTGTTTTTGTCTACGAGTCGGGTTTATCCGATCGCCAGTGTCAAATCTGTTAAACTGTTAGAGTTGCCGAATAGATTTGCGATCGCCCCTGAGCAAACTTTACCCGGTATATCGGAGTTGGGCATATCAGAAGACTTCCCATTAAAAGGACACCGTTCGCTTTACGGAGCAACTAAATTAGCTTCGGAATTGCTGATTGAGGAATACAGGGAAGCATACAATGTGCCCGCAATTATTAACCGCTGCGGGTTGATTACTGGTGCTTGGCAAATGGGTAAAGTAGATCAGGGAGTTTGCGGTTTGTGGGTGGCGGCTCACTATTTTCAAAAGTCGCTGAGTTATATCGGTTTTGGCGGCAGTGGGAAGCAAGTTAGGGATTTGCTGCACGTGGAAGATTTGTTGAGGTTAGTTAATTATCAGTTAGAAAATTTTGCTAAATTTGATGGCGAAGTTTTTAATGTAGGCGGTGGTTTTAGCAACAGTCTTTCTTTGGTTGAGACAACTGATTTGTGCCAAAAGATTACGGGTAAATCGATTTCAATTAATCCTGTTTTGGAGGAACGCGCCGGGGATATTCCGATTTTTATTACTGATTCTTCTAGGGTGATGGAGAAAACAGGATGGCGGCCTGTTATTGGGCCGGAAGCGGCTTTGCAGGATATTTATGATTGGATTGCTGCTAATGAGGTGGTTTTAAGTTCGATTTTGTAGGGATTTTTTAACTACAGATGCACGCTGGCCAGACGCCTGTGCCGCAATAATAGCCTTCATCCCCAAACTTCTGTCAAATCTAAAATAAACCCCGGCAACACATCTTCACCCGACAAAGTTCCAGGATTTTCCAGCACTTCTACATTTTGACTTTGCCTGTAAATCTCCACTTTTCTGTTTTTTCTATCTATCAACCAACCTAAACGAACCTGGTTTTCCATGTATTCTTTCATTTTCTCTCGCAGTGGCTTCATATTGTCACTTTTAGAACGGATTTCTACCACAAAATCAGGACTTAAGGGAAGAAAGCCTTCTTTTTGTTTTGGGGTGAGCCCATCCCACCTTTCTTGACGCACCCAAGACGCATCAGGAGAGCGATCGGCTCCATTAGGTAAGTGAAAACCAGTAGAAGAGTTAAACGCTTTACCTAGTTTAGTTTGACGGTTCCACAACCAAATTTGTCCTTCTATATCGAGATTTCTGTATCCTGTTTCGCCTCCGGTTGGTGGATTCACGATTAACTCTCCTTGTGCTGTTCTTTCTAATTGTAATTCTCGGTTGGCGATCGCCAATTCAACGAACTGTTCGCGGGTAACGGTGAGTGTTAGTGTCGGCGGAATATTCACAGCAATGGCGCGGGATGTTTGTGTCATCATTTTTTTCCTAAAATTGATGCTTTTTTAGCAAATTTATCCTGATTTTGCCCAGCCCAAACTACAGGACTACTTGCAATTTTTATTATAACAATTGAAATGGTCTAGGGGCGGCGATCGATCTCGATCGCTTTCCCGGAGCATTAATTGTTTGGTTTCGATGCTTTGACAAACATTTGCCCTCCCAAAAACCGCCACAACAAACGTAATTTCAAGTAAACTTTTAACAGCAAAGGCGAGGCAGGTCTGCCTTTTGTCGAAAACGGTAAAAATCTTGGTATAATTAAGTCGATTTCAAACCCGACTGTTTGTAAAAGCTCTTGCAGCGATAAGTGGGTAATCGGTAATTGATGGTCAATAAAATCGTAATATTCTTTGAATGAGTATTTAAAATTTGGTTGGACAACTAAGATAGAACCCCCTGGCTTAAGCGCTTCAAAGCAAAATGCAATAATTTGGATTAGTTCTTCTTTGTTGCGGAGATGTTCAAAAAAGTTAGAGATAAATATTCGGTCAAATTGCTCGCTAAAATCTGGGTTTTTGCCAATATTTAATATATCAATATTCAGCACTTTTACATCAGGGTTGGCTAATAACTTTGAATCGGGATTGAGGTCAATCAAACATTTGTTTTCAGCCCTAATTTGATTTATAAACTCGCAGTAACCGCCGCCAATATCTAAAACGGTTGATTCGGGAGGAACATAATTTTGTAAAAAATCGTCAATTAAAACTTTCCATAGTGCCACCTTCGCTTGCAGTTGTCGGGAA
Source organism: Microcoleus sp. B9-D4 (assembly GCF_036705105.1). Taxonomy (NCBI): domain Bacteria; kingdom Bacillati; phylum Cyanobacteriota; class Cyanophyceae; order Oscillatoriales; family Microcoleaceae; genus Microcoleus; species Microcoleus sp. B9-D4. Next base: position 42,691 of record NZ_JAUBTS010000014.1, on the reverse strand, counting down.
TCAAAGCGGTTGGCATACAACTTTTTGAGATATGTGTCAGTTTTCATAGTAAAATAGCCTAGACTGAGTATGAGTTTATCACGCGATACAGCTAACTATGAATGTTATATCTACCGAAATACCGGAAGTTCTGATCATCGAGCCGAAAATTTTCGGAGACGATCGCGGTTTCTTTTTTGAGAGTTTCAATCACAAAGCTTTTGTCGAAAAAACAGGTGTGACGGCAGCATTTGTTCAAGACAATCATTCCAAATCCTCTAAAAATGTGTTGCGCGGTTTGCACTACCAACTGCAGCAGCCTCAAGGCAAATTGTTGCGGGTAGTGGCTGGCGAAATATTTGATGTAGCGGTGGATATTAGACAAAGTTCGCCGACTTTCGGAAAGTGGGTGGGGTGTTTGCTGAGTGCAGAAAATAAACGGCAATTTTGGGTGCCGGCGGGATTTGCACACGGTTTTTTAGTGGTTTCCCAGACTGCTGAAGTTTTGTACAAAACTACAGATTATTATGCACCGGCACACGAGCGGTGTATCCTGTGGAATGACCCGGATTTGGCGATCGACTGGCCGCTAGATGGTGCCCAACCAATCTTATCAGCTAAAGACCAAGCTGGACAAACGTTGAAAACAGCTCAAGTGTTTTGATTATGAAAATTTTACTCGCAGGTGGCAGCGGACAGCTAGCTCAAGAATTGCAGCCGATTTTATTATCTTGGGGAGAGGTAATTGCGGTCGATCGCACTCGCCTCGATTTATCCCAACCGGAAAGCATCCGTCAAGCAATGGCTGAAATTCAACCGGATTTAGTCGTCAATGCGGGTGCTTATACTGCGGTAGACAAAGCGGAAAGCGAACCGGAATTAGCAAACGCCATCAACGGTATTGCACCCGGAATTCTCGCAGAAGAATGTGAAAAACTGGGAGCAAGTTTGATTCACTTTTCTACTGATTATGTATTTGACGGCAGCCACGGTTCTGCTTATCAGGAAACAGATTCTACTAACCCGCTAGGAAGTTACGGGAAGTCGAAATTAGCAGGCGAGGAAGCAATTCGGAAAGCGGGAAACCGACATATTATTATTAGAACCGCGTGGGTTTACGGCAATAGTGGCAAAGGTAATTTTGTCAAAACCATGCTGAGGTTGGGAAAGGAAAGGGAAGAAATTCGAGTAGTAGCAGATCAGATCGGAAGTCCTACTTGGACGGGCGATTTAAGTGCGGCGACTTCGCAAATTATTCCTCTCCTTGGGCAAGAAAGTTTTGGGACTTACCAGTACACTAATAGCGGTGTTTGTAGTTGGTACGATTTTGCGATCGCCATTTTTGAGGAAGCAGCACAACTCGGCCTTCCCCTAAAAGTTCAGCGCGTAATTCCCATCACCACCGCCGAATATCCGACACCCGCAAAACGCCCCGCTTTTTCGGTTCTCTCTACGGTAAAAATATCAGCACTTCTGGGTACGTATCCTCCCCACTGGCGGCAAGGACTCAGACAAATGCTGGCAAGAGAAGTGAAATAAAAAATTGAGCAAGACTGTAAAGTAGCCAGAAACCGGGTTTTTTAACCAAAATACTTGGTTCTAACCCTCAATCAAGTAAAAAACCCGGTTTATTTAATCCCAGCGCGTACAACTTAGCCCAAATCGATTAAAAATATCGCCATCTCCCAATCCATGAAAATCAAGCAACAATATATTTTAATTGCCGCCTCAGTTTTCGGCATCCTAATACCAGCTTCATATATTTTGTACTTGATATCCCAAGCGGGAGAATTGTCTAATTTTGATTATTGGTGGATGACGTGGAATTTTTATTCAGTAGACGGTTTCTCTACAAATCCTTTTAATTGGATATTTCGGGCGAACGAGCATTTTGTCTTAATTCCGGCAATTATTTATGGCTTGAATATAGTCTTCACCAAAGGTTCAAATATTGGTTTATGTTTAGTTGCCTGGTTCTTGGCTTGGATTCAGTGCCATGTATTAATTGCTCTGCTGCCATTAAAATTGAGGCGTTTTCCGCTGCAATTTATCTCACTACTCCTTTGCATTTCTATTTTTAATTTTACTCCGGCGGCGGCTCACAATTGGATGCGGGGATTCAGCGGCGTTCACTGGATAATTGCTAATTTATTTGTGATTTGTTCGATATTTTGTTTGCAATCCTATGCGACAGATTTATTAAATAAAAGGGAGGCAGAGCCTGGTAACGAGTTTGTAGGGGCGGTGCCCCCGTGCCCGCCCCCGCATTTACAAAATAAGTGGGTAATTGGCAGCATTGTTTTTGGCGTTTTAGGCTGTATTAGTTACAGCACTCCTTTAGCTTTGTGGCCGATATTGTGTGCTGCTGCTGTTGTGCTGCGGTTTCCTCGGCGAATAACTTATTTGTATTTCATTGCTTCGATTGCAGTGATTGGCATTTATTTTTTAACTTATAAAACTCCATCTCATCACCCTTCTTTAACTAAAATTAACCCGCTCAAAACTCTCGAATATATTCCCATTTATCTCGGCGGAATTTTTAGCGAAAATATTATTGTTGCTTCAATTATTGGTATAATTGGTTTGATTGCAACGACGGGTTTTGTGGGTTGTTGGCTATTTGTAAAAAAGGTCGCTAGACCGGATTGGCTGCCTTGGCTATCAATCCAACTTTACACGCTGCAAACGGCGTTAATGGCGGCGGTTAGTCGATCGGGATTTGGCGTCGAACAGGCCACCGCTTCCCGCTACGCCACACTCCCAGCTTTGTTTTGGATGAGCACAATTGTGCTAACAGTATTGTGGGTGCGCGAGTTGCAGCCAACACCAAGAATTCAAGGGCGTTGGTTGACACCCCTGTTTGCAGTCGCCACAGTCGCGATTATTTTAATGTACGGGGTGGGAGGCGAAACTGCAATGGCGATCGCCCGCAGAGCAACCTATCAGCCGTTAGTAGCATTATCACTGCAATTAGGCATCACCGACGTAACGCTAATTAAAGACCGCGTAGGCAACAAACCCGCCGCTTTTGTCGGGTTAATCGACGCATTAAAAACTAACAACTTAGTGCCATTTAACCGAGACATCAAAAAACACAATTTTTGTGCAGCATTAGACACAAAAATAGACCCAAATTTACTGTCAGCGCCCAAAGACGGAGTACCCGGATATTTTGATACCGTAACTAAACTCGCGCCCGCCGGTTCCAGAGTAATTGGCTGGGTAGGAGACCCCGAAAACAATGTAAAATGTATTGCCATTCTCAACCAAGAAAATGTCGTTCGAGGTTTTGCCATGTCAGGATTTCCGCGCCCCGATTTAGTTAAATTGTTTGGTACTTCCTACGAATTCGCAGCTTGGAGAGGATATATTGAAACATCACCAACAGATAAATTATTGACAGCTTATGCCTCCTTTAAAAACCGCGAAGGTTGGGTAGCCTTGCGAAACTCCCAAGTTATCAATAAAAACTAAAAAACCTCTCTTTCTCCTCCTCTGCGCCCTCTGCGCCCTCTGCGGTTAATCAAAAAAAATCTCATTAACAACACAAATGAAATAAAATATCTCTATGCCAAAACAACTCAGCTTCGTAATCCCAGTTCACAACGAAGAAGCCACCCTAAAATTGCTGTTTGAAAAAATCAAAATAGTCATGTTCCAAACAGAAATTGACAATTACGAAGTCATTTTCATAGATGACGGTAGCCGCGATTATTCCTGGCAAGAAATCACAGATTTAGCCAGCCTACATCCCAAACTAATTAAAGCCATTAAAATGCGCCGCAATTTTGGCAAATCCGCCGCACTTTCAGCAGGATTTCGCAATGCAGCAGGGACAATTATCTTTACTCTCGATGCTGACCTTCAGGATGACCCCGCTGAAATTCCCAAATTTTTACATCATTTAGAATCTGGATTTGACTTAGTTTCGGGTTGGCGAAAACAGCGAAATGACCCGCTTTCTAAAACTTTACCTTCCAAGCTGTTTAATGCCGTTGCGTGTTTGCTGACTGGGGTGCAAATGCACGATATGAATTGCGGTTTTAAAGCTTATCGCAGGGAAGTTTTGCAGTCGATTAAATTGTACGGGGAATTACACCGCTACATTCCAGCTTTAGCAAACAATTTAGGGTTTAAAATTGGCGAAGTAGTTGTCGAACATCATCCGCGAAAGCACGGAAAATCGAATTACGGCTGGGAACGTTATGCGCGGGGATTTCTTGATTTGTTGACGGTGTTAGCAACGACGCAATATTTGCACAAACCGGGTCATTTGTTTGGAGGTTTGGGATTGTGTTTTGGGTTGGTTGGAACTGTTGCGCTGAGTTATTTGATAGTTATTTGGTTTCTGAATTTGGCGGGGATGAATTTTGGGCCGATCGGGAATCGACCTTTGTTATTTTTTGGGATTTTGTGTACAATTCTGTCGGTGCAGTTGATTTCCTTGGGGATTTTAGCTGAGTTGATGGCGCGAAACGTGGATGCTGATTATGTGGATAAGCAAATTAGCGAAATTATTGATGATTCTGGTTTTGATATTTAACCGCAAGATGGAAACGGCGATTGAAACGGCGATTGAAATCGCTTCTACACAAGCAAAGTCTGCCTCCGCAGACTGAAGAAAGATATCATATTTTCAAGAATAGTATTATCTGATTTTATACAGTATCCATTTGCCTTCTTGGTCGGCGATTTCCCCTTGCATATTTGGGTGCCAGTCAGTACGAGTCAGGATATAATCGGCATGATAGTTTCTGGCTACTTTGACTAAATCTGCACTGCTGCGGCGGATGAAAAATTCATTTCCTCCCCAAATCATTTGCGGGTTTAAGGGAACTCCTAAAACGGTTTCCATGCGACTTTGCCATTCTTTGATGCCTTTTTCGGTAAAGGGAAAGTTCTTGAAGTTGACGACAATCGCTCTTTCGGAGAAAAACTGGAAGCTGGTAACTGAGGGGGGAATTAATACCAGTGAATCGCGGCTGCTACTTTGCGAAAATCGCACAGCTAATTTGCTTAAGTCGTCCCTGGGAACGGCATTGATATTAACTCTTGTTTGAAATACATTTAATATAGGTTTGGGTAGAATTCCTGCTATTCCAAAAACTAAGGTGGCGGTAGTTATTAAGGCTAATGTGTGAGTTATAGTTTGTTTGATAGATGTAGCTAGGGATGTTTTTTCTAAAATGAATGGGAAGGCGAGGATTGAGAAAAAGATTGGGATGCTAATTATTCGATCGCCAATTATTTCCCATGAATCAGTCACCGGATATATCAAGCTGAAAATTACCGTTCCTGCTGCTAAAATCCACCCTAATATATTATATCGTTTGGACAATACGTAATTTTTTGTTTGCCAAACTGATAATCCTAAGAAAATGACACCCCTAAAGGGCAAAGTTAGTACAGCTAACATCAACAAGCTAACAGCTATTTGTTTGTCTATGTAAAGTCTATCTACCGTCAAAGCAACAGCAATAAATATAATTAATTGAGCAAAAGGTACAGTTCTAGCTAACTGTAGTTTGGCGATAAAAGCTAAAGGATAAACTTCGACAAATACGTAATTTAGAAATAATGCAAAAATTGATGTGCCAACAATTACATAAAAATTAATCTTGTCTTCTTTTGGCAATAAATCGGAATTTTTGATGCACAGCAAGCCACCAATTATGAAACATATAAAGTTGAACCAATTCCCGACATCCCAATTTGACGGGAGGATGTGGTGGGGGTTGCGGACTTTTGCGTGAATGTAGACAAAATCGGCGTTGTCGATAGTTTGAGTGCTGGTAGTACCTGTTAATAACATCGGTACGTAAACGATACTTGCCATTGCTGCTAAAAGTGCGATCGCCAAAATCAATGTTTTAAACTTCCGCTGTTTTACCGATTCAATAAATAAAACGGGAACCATCATCAATCCCGGCAACAAACCCACTAAGAATTGCAGCAGACAAGCTAGTCCAAAAAAGAAATACCCTGTCAACCATTTCTGGCGCAAACTAAAGTAAATTCCCCAGATTGCGAAACCCATTGCGAAGGTACTGGGTACTGATTTGGTGGAAAATATCAGCGTGTTACCAACATCGGTAAATGAAGCGGCTATACATAAAAAAGCCATCGCTGCTGCTGGCAGTTTGGAATTAGTATAGATATTGAGAATTGCGTAGCAAGCTAGGATAAATGAACCAAAGGCTAGGAATTGATAAATAAAGTGTGCTAGGGGAATGCTGGTTCCTAAGTTGGCGAGCAAATAGATAATATAATAATAGTAATATCTCGGATTAAATTTCACCATTTCCTGAACGTAATAGTCATTTTTGTAGAGTTCAGGATTTAACATAAATTGAATGGGTGGCACTTCGGGAAAGTTGCCTCCTATCGGGAAAATATACCCAATTGCCATCAGAGAGCCGATGATGACAAAAGTATAGAGAGATAGATTAAAATACCAGTGGGATTTTTGATGTTTTTGCATTGACGGTTCAACTTACCTACTGACAGCCAAATTGTTAATCTCCAGTTGGCATTGGTTTGTTAAATCCTGTTTGCTGTTACTCAATACCTCAAGCAGCAGATAAATCGGATTTTTTCCCTCAACTAATAGATTTAAGCCGATCGCACTTTTTTGACCATAAGCCATCTCTGCTGAGTCTACTAATTTACCTTGCTTGTCCCACAAAGTCAAGCGCAGGACAACTCCCGGACATTCTTTGTTAGGTAAATTGAGTTTGCCGGTCACTTTCGCTTTGTCTGAGATGGAACCTAAATACAGGAAAGATGTATCGAGTTTCTTGCTGTTTTTAATTGGATGAGTTACAATATTATATAGGTTATCCGATTCTTGACTGACTGAATAATTGGCACTTGTGTAGATTGATTGATGCAAACTAATCCAATCTAACTGCGTGCCTGGTCGATCGACTATTTGCCGCTGCATCGCCTCCAGAGTCCTAACTGCCGTTGCTGTATCAGTCGGCCGCATCCTCCGGTAAACGCTGAGTGTCACGCCGTTTTCTAGCTTAAACTGTTCCGGTAGCAATTGGAAATCGCGGGCAATTTCCCAGTTTTGAGTAAAGGCATCGTACACAACTTTAACAACATCTTGTTCGTGCGATCGCAAAACTTGTTCGTCAGTCGGTAACACCTGCTGAAAAGGTACAGCAACCACCGCATATTGTGCCTGCAACAACTCCGGTAGCGGGTAAGTATCGCGCGAGTCAATTTGCGGTCTCCCGATTGTATTTAATTTCCACCAACCCTCCGGCGGGTTTAATTTTCGGTTGGCTTGTCTGAGTATGTTAGCATTGAAATTGTTAGAAGCACCGACAATATAAATCGGTTCTTCGTTGGGTGCTAATTTTCGCAGAAACTCTACTAATTTTACAACTTCGTCGTAGTCCGATCGCACTAACGGCGGAAAATTAGCCACAAACAGTCTTGACAAATCAATTTTGAGAGGAATTAACCCGACAGCAGCATTCAAAACCAGGTACAAACCCGCGACGCCCAGCATGAAATACCGGATTTTTCCCTTGAGTGTCAGCCAAGTTGTCCAGAAAAATGTGGATAGTCCTAAAAGTGCGATCGGTGTAATATGAATTGTATAGTGCAAGTAGCCGTAACGCAACACTAACAGCCATTCAATCAGCGACAAAACCCCAAACAACGAAACAAAAATAGCCGCCGCCGGAACCAGCATTCGGGTGAGAATTCCTGCAGAAAAACCAATCAGTACCAGCAGCCAAGTTCCCAAACCGTAAAAATCCGCATAACGAGTTAAAATATCATTTACAGGCAAACTCCAAGCGACATACAAATTGCGGTAGTCAACAGTCAGAGCACTGCGAGTAAAATCTCCTGCTACCAACATTAAAATAGTCAAGCTAGTTGCAGCTATCAAACCCAATTTGATACCGGATTCAAACAAATTTTTCCAACCTTTGTTTTGAATACTTTGAAATAGCAATCCTAAATGACTGGTGGGATGGGCTTCTAGCCCGTCCCGGCTAAAAGCCTGAACCATGTTGATAACTGCCTTGGGATTGCTATACTGTACAATAAACTCGATGAAAGCCTGTAAAGTTGCGGCACCAAAAAATGCGATCGCACTATAAGCAAAATGACGCCGCAACAGAATCGCCGCCGCCAGCAAAAACCCAATTAACGGGATTTTCCACCAAGATTTCAGCTTAACATCCTGCAAATAAACCAAAATTGCCAAGGCTACAAACATACAGCCGCCAGTATCCAGATATCCCCGCAGAGTCGGTATCCAACTCATCGGAATTAATAAACTCAGCAGCACAGTTGACCAAAACACCCGGCGGGGATAAACTGGAATTAGCTTAGCAGAAATTGCCCCCAACAACAGGCGAAACGGCAGCAAATAAATCAGGGATACACTGAGAATGTAACTCAGCCGAGACTCGCCAAATAAGAGAATAAACGGCACTAACGGCAAAGAGATTAAAAGGTTTTTTTCCTTAGATAGCGATTCTATGACTCCGCGCCATGCTTTATCGGGCGCGTCTCGAAATAAATTTGCCGTGTTGACTGTAGCGGTATTGTATCCCGCGTAATCCCACCAATAAAAAGTACGTTCGCTGGATACATAGATTGATGTTACTGCAACTGTTACAAGAACAAGTAAAAACAGGAAAAACCCATCAATTAGAAATTTTCGAGGCAATTTAAAAGAAACAAAATCAAATAATCTCATCACTCTAGCAACCCTAAATAACTCCTAAACTTCCTCTTTATCTCTTGCTTTGCGCCTTCGCGGTTCGTTAACTTACTTTAAAACAGTATGTTGCAAAAAAACTTCCAACTTTTCTGCATATTGCCGATTCGCGATCGCACTTGGATGCAGGTCATGAGGTAAATTATTATTGGCAGGTATTTTCAAATCAACCGAAATATCCGCCGTAGCAATTCCCTCCTGACTTAACTCCTGCAACATCTTAGCAGAACCGCTATTAATTCCCGCCACAACTAACTTAACACCCTTAGCCTCAGCCACACGGTTAAACTCTTCAATAATTGCCTTAGAAACCTCATGGCTTCTATACAATCCCTCTTCAAATTGATTGTAATTAACATCCAAAAAATGGCTTAATGCAGAAACCCGCATTAGGGGGAACTCGTGATATTCAAGTTTTGTCATCTTGTAGGTAAAATTATTTTCTCCATTCAGCCTAGCATCGGGTTGAAACAGAATGCCGAGTTTGTTCCAAGAAGCCATCTGCTTGCTTCTCGCCCTCAACAAAGTATTGCGGCGGTCGTGAAATCCCGCATAAGCAATCACCGCTATTTTGGGTTTATTTCCTTGTTTGAGTGCTTCTTTGAATTGAATAAACGAGTGCAGCGTGCCGTAGCCGTTAACGCCAAAATTAACTATTTCATATTTGGGTAATTTCTCTTGCAGCAACCAAGCATAAGTTTCGCTGTCATTCAATGACCAACCGTAGGTAAAAGAACAGCCAAATATCCAAATTTCAGGCTTTTTTGACGATAAATTGTAAGTATTGAGGGGATGTGTTATTCTTAAAGTATTATTGAGATGAGTTGTATTAAATGAGTAATTGCCGTTAAGTGTTACCTTGAATTTACCGGGCAAATGTTTGTAGCCGAGTTCCGAGTCTTTGGTGAAAAAGTTACCTTTTGGTTCGACGGCCACATCAACATTTTCTATTTGCCAGGGTTTGTATCCCGCAACTCGCAAGACGATTTCAGCCGTGGTGGTGGATAAAAAAATTGGAAAAATTAGATATGTTATTAATCTGAAAGCAACATTTTTAGCAATTTTTTTTTCGCTCATTAACATAATATGAAACGTCAGCAAAAGTATAGTAAACTGCCATGCCAGTATTATCTACTTCATGGATCTAATTTAATTAGATTGAGCGCCTTCACTGCATCCCCCAACCTACCCCATTAGATTGTTTGCCAGAATTAAATATTATTTGTAAAACCCGTGCCTACAAAATATTAGTTTAAACTCACATCTTGCACCAATATCAGCAACGGGCTAGAAGCCCGTTCCACAAAAAATAAACTTGATTGTGGAACGGGCATCTTGCCCGTTCTTAAGAAGAGTGCAAAATATTGGTTTGAGCTAATTGATTAATTCCTAATAACCAGGCTCCTCCTCGTACTCAGGAGTCTTAGTCTTCTCAGGGATATTCACCCGAGGAGCCTGGTAAGGCTTCGGTGCCTCATCGTCAGCCCAAGCATCAGCCTCCACATCATCCTCGTACTCGTACTGCACCACCGGCTGCTTCGGGCGAGAAATCTCAGGGCGAGTGTACTGCGGCTTTTCCTCGTAGTCCTCTTCGTAATCGTCCTCCTCGCCGCCCCAATTATCCTCTTCGTAATCCTCGTAATCGTCGATTGGCTGCTGCTGTACCTGCACCGCGCGCATCGGCGGCTGGCGAACCGCAGACCGATTCCACTCTAAATCCTCATCCCAAGGAACTTCCTCCACCGCAGGCGCAGCTACCCGGCTCCGCATTTCCGGTGCGGGTATCCGCACGCCCGGGCCCAATTGATTTCCCGTAGCCACGGGTTTCGGATAATAACCAGCCTCGTCCTCTTCTCGTTCCCAAGGTGCTTGGCCCAAACCAACGCGCTCCAGCAAACCCACACTAAGCTGCCTGAGCCTTTCCTCGGAACCTTCAAACACAATCAAGCGATTCGGGCCGCTGCTGACAATTTCTTCAATCCCCAACTCGTAAGTGCTGAGAACTTGGTCGGGGATTTGGGGGATTCCCAGGGAAGCGATAATTATAGAAACTAACTTACCGTCTTCGGGGTCGAACCTAAAGCCCCGCACCCTACCTAAAAGTTCGCCGGTTTCGGTAATAACTTCGCTGTTAATCAAAATGCTGTAGACTTCAACATCAACATCATCTTCGATCGCGCTCTCATCTTCCACCAACAGCACGTCGCCGATTTCGCTGACATTGCTGAGGAACATAAACCTCGGCATTCCAGCGACCGCAAATATATTATCACGCAGACCGATCGCCACAACTTCCCGCCGGTCAATGTCCACCCACAATTGACTAACCACCCCCAACCGTTTACCTCTGTCGCGGGTGATGACCTGAGTGCCTAGAATATCGGAGCGTTGGCAGATTTGTTCGGATGTCATTCTAACTTTAATCCTGATTTATTAAGTACATATATCACTCAACACGAGCGTTAACAGAAACTCCGGGACTACAACTTCAGTCAGTCGATTTTAGATTTTAGATTTTAGATTTTAGATTTACTCCACAGAGGAATGTGGGAGCTGGAACTAGGGTCTAAAATTTTGATCTATCCACGACTGTTGTCGGCGGCTTGTATCCGTTTTTGGGTAGGGTCATCAACAGAGACTCCCGGACTACAACTTCAGTCCTATGACTTGAGTATAAGCTCCCCGTGCTTGAGTAACACCAATTGTACGCTCAGCCGATTGAATCATAGGTCGCCGCAAACTCACAACAATAAACTGGGCTTGTTCAGACTGTCGTTTTATCATTCTAGCTAATCGCTCCACATTTGCCCCATCCAGAAACATATCCACTTCATCAAAAGCGTAGAACGTAGACGGGCGGTAGCGTTGCAGCGCAAAAATAAAACTCAGCGCCGTCAGCGACTTTTCGCCTCCAGACATGGAAGCCAGCCGCTGTACGGGTTTGCCCTTCGGGTGAGCCACCAAATTCAAGCCACTGCTGAAGGGGTCTTCCTGGTCATCTAGCTGGAGATAGCCATCGCCTTCGGAAAGTTCCGCAAAGATAGTCTGGAAGTTCTCGTTAACTGCGTCGAAAGCTTCCTTAAAAGCGCGCCGCCTGAGTGTGGTAAAATTTTCGATTCTCAACAGCAGTTCAGTGCGTTCTCCTTCCAATGTCGTCAATTTTTGACTCAATTCTTGAAGGCGTTCTTGAGTGCGGTTGTACTCTTCCAAGGCTAGCATATTGACTGGTTCTAAAGCTTGAATGCGTTTGGCTATCGCCTTTACTTCCTGCTGCAATTCCGTCAAATTGGCTTTCTCGACATTTTCAGGAATCGACGGCACGGGGTCGGGCATTTCCGCCCGCTGCGTTTCCAATAGAGTGCGGATTGCGGCCAATTGTTCCCGGCGTTCTTGCTGGGTTTCGTGGAGTTTTTGCAACTGCCATTGTAACTGCTGTTTGGCTAAATGCTGTTCTCGCAGTTGAGATTCCGCCCGATCGCGCTCTCCCTTCTGCACGCCCAATTTTTCCTCAATTTCCCCCAAAGCCGCCTTAGCTGTGGCAATTTGTCCATCGAGTTCTAACTGCTGCGAAACAATGCGATCGAGTGCATCCGCCCCCGCGTTTTGCTGCACTTGCCATTCCTGCAATTTCTCGCTGCCTTCCTTAATTTTGTCTTCCAAACGCCCGAATTGATTTTCCAAGTCTACAAGGCGCTGCTGGACGGTTCTCAGAGCCAATTCTCGCTCTTGCAGTTGCGCTTCCAGAGCGCGCAAACCCGATTGCATTTGCTGCCATTCGCTGTGACTGTTGGACTCTTCCAACTGCGCCAAAGTTTGGCGGTACTGCTGCAATTGAGTTTCCTGTGCGGGCAATTCTCGTTCCAGCAACTGCAATCTCGATCGCGAATTAGTTAATTCCTGTGTATTTTTGGCAATTTGCGATCGCACTTGTTCCTGTTGCGCTTGCAAATTCTTAATTTCTGAATCCAACTGTTCCAAGCGCAACTGATGTTCGCGTAAATTTTGTTTCGCTTCCATCAATTCTTGGCTGCGAGTTTTGACTGCAACAGAAGCGCGATCGATCGCAATTTTGCACCGTTCCAAAATCCGCTCAATTTCCTCCAACCTTTCTTGCAAAGAGGCGATCGTCCGCGCTTCACTAGCAGCCTCGCTAGCCTCAACCGTGCCAAAATGTAAGGTAGATCTGTTAGTAGAACTTCCCCCAGTCATCGCCCCGCTAGTTTCCAAAATTTCCCCGTCCAAAGTGACAATCCGGTACTGTCCCAAATAGCGGCGGGCGTCGCTGAGGTTGCTAAACACAACCGTACTGCCAAAAACGTAAGCAAAAATTTCCTGATACCGCGAATCGCAATCAATCAAATTAACAGCCGCATCCACAAACCCAGCCGCGCGCCGCAAATTTTCATTCACCGAATACCTGCCGCCCCTAATCTTATTCAGAGGCAAAAACGTCATCCTTCCCGCCCGTTTTTGTTTCAATAATTCGATCGCAGCCGCAGCCACGCTGTCATCTTCCACCACCATATTTCCCATGCGCCCGCCCGCCGCAATTTCCAGCGCCAACTGATAGCGCGGTTCCACCCTGCCGAGTTGAGCCACCAAGCCGCAAACTCCGCCAATTCCGCTTTGCGCGACAATTTTGGCAGTAAACGTCCCCGTCGCTTCTTGCAGTGCTTGAAACTGCACTTCTAGTTTGTCTAATTTGCGCTGTCTTTCGCGCTGTTCTTCCAACAAACGAGTTTGAGTTTCCTGTTGCAGTTGCAATTCTTGTTCGGCTTCGACTAAAATTTGATTCAGCGATTCTACTTGCAAAGATGCCACGCCTTTGGTTTCCACAAGGCGAGATTGCTGCTCTTTTTTCGCTGTAATTTCCTGTTCCAATACTTGCAGCGATTGGTTTTGTTCTTGAATTTGACTTTGCAGGCGATCGGCTCTTTCGCCAATGGTAGCTTGTTCTGTACGCTGCGGTTCCAAAGTTTGTTGAATTGTTTCGATTTGGCGGTGCAGTTCCGTTTGCTGCTGTACCCAAACTTCGGCCGTCGAGGCGATCGCATTTGCAACTTCCCGACTTTCATCTAAACTTTGCTGGGCTGCATCCCGCTGTTCTTGAAAACTCCCCTGCTGAGACTTAACATAAGATATTTCAATCTCAATTTGCTCCAAACTTTGCTTGAATTGCCGAACTTCTTCCTCGGTTTGTGCTATGTTAGCCGCCATTTGCCCAGCAGTTGTTTCTAAATCCTGTTTGCGGTTTTGCAGTTGTCGCCGTTCCGCTTCCTGAGTCGCAATTGTCGCTTGCAAAGCCAACAATTCCGACTCTCCCAAAGCTTTAACGCGGGCATTCAGCGCGTCAAGTTCGGCGGTTGCTGCTTGAATTTGGGTGCTAATTGTTTGCAGTTGTTCGGTGAGAGATGCCGAAGTGCGATCGCCCGTTTCGATTTGTTCTCGCAGCTTCCATTCTTGCTGCTGCAATTGCCGGAATTTCAGCACAATTTCCCACTGCGACTTTTCTTGAAATTCCGCTCGCAATTTTTGATATTTTTCCGCTTTTGTGCGATCGGAAGCAAGTCTATCGCGCTGAGACATCAGCTCTTTTTCTACAATCCGGCTGCGTTCTTCCACCTCTTTAACTTCATCCAACTTCTGCCTAGCTAAAGAGATTTTGCGATCGAACTGAGCCACCCCAGCCAATTCGTCAATGATTTCTCTGCGTTCCTTAGAATTCATCGAAATAATGCTGGTAACGTCTCCTTGTAGCACGACGTTATAGCCTTCGGGATAAATTCGCAAACGGTTGAGTTGTTCGTGAAGTTGAGTCAGCGTGCAAGGTTGACCGTTAATGTAATAAGTTGAAGTGTAAGTACCTTGGCGAGTGACCCGAAGTTTGCGCGTCACACTCCACTCATCCGATTTTTGATTTTTGATTTTGGATTTTTTATTAGTAGCGAGTAGTTGTCCGTTGTTGTCTTGAGTTGCTGCGATTTCAATCTCTTCTACGTCTTCAACAGATAACTCATCCGATTTTGGATTTTGGATTTTGGATTTTCGATTGGCAGATGATTGGCCGTTGTTGTCTTGAGTTTCGGTAGTTTCTATCCCTTCGGCTTCTGCAACAGATAGAGGCGATTCTCGATTAGCAGATGATTGGCCGTTGTTGTCTTGAGTTTCGGCAATTTCTATGCTTTCGACTTCCTCTGCTTCAACTGATAACTCATCTGCTGCATTTTCATCCTCATCTTCATCCCGCGCGAACCATTCCTCCCCCACATCTTCCAGGGCAAAAGTCGCAGTCACGCTAGCTTCGATCGTACCGCGTTTGTTTTGGGCGCTGTTCACCAAATCCGGCAAACGTTCAGCCCGCATTCCCTTAGAACTCGAAAGTCCGAGACAAAACAGCAAAGCGTCGAGGATATTGGACTTCCCAGAACCGTTGGGCCCGGAAACCACAGTAAAACCGGGCAGCACGGGAATGGCCGTCGTGCCGCCAAAAGATTTAAAGTTAGTCAGTTCGATCCGCTTAATGTGAACCATATGCTAGGAGTAGCTTTGGCTCTAGGTTGTTGTCACAAAAAATACTGGGTAAGTGAGAAGCTCAGAGACTTTAGTCCTGAGAGGAAAACGACCCAGCGATTTCAATCGCCTTGAATCCCCTCGCGGGGCAGAGGGGTATGGTTGCCCCTCCGCTGAGGATATGGTTGTCCTCAATCTCCCATTTCTGGGGTAAAGTTAGCTTCGCCAATGTTATAGAGGCTTGTTAGGCTGGCAGCACTGTCGAGCGTGACTTTAAGACTGTTTAACTACTAGCGACAGGGCAGGGGACTAGCTTCGCATCCCAGGGTGTCATGACCTAAATAACGTAGCCTGTTAAGGCGATAGCTGGTCAGTACAGCTTGTTTAATTTCTCAAACAAGCTCAGTGGCTTTAGCCCTGAGTTACTGACAGGGTAGCACAGGCAATGGGGCGATCGACAATGTAGAGACTTTCACGCATTGTCGATCGAACCGATATCTTACACCTTTCTCAACAACAAAGTCAGCTTTTACTTCAAAAGATAGTTGACAAAAGTACAACATCTGCAACCAGAGCTACCGCTACAAATGAACGTAAATTTTGATACAGATAACTCCATGAGACTTGATCGAAATTATTTGTGCAATTAAACCTGAAAGCCTTACCCCTAGTGAATTCCAGCAAATATAATTGTGGTAATTCCTCATGTTCCCCCTAGACATATAAAAACTTTCCGGTAAAATCGAACCAAAATTAATAATGTATAAAGTAACGAAGCGAATTATGGAGGGCAAACCCATTACACCAGCTCAGAACTCGTCTAACCTGCCAGCTTCACCTGAAAGCGACCAACAAGTATTGCAAATTTGGGGTCGCCAGCCCCTTAAAGGACACGTCAAAATCAGCGGCGCCAAAAACTCCGCGTTAGTCGTCATGGCAGGAGCCCTGCTATGTCCAGAGGATTGCCGTCTCCGCAACGTTCCCGGTCTAGTCGATGTCGCCCGCATGGGGCAAATTCTCTCGGCTGTAGGAGTCAACTTACAGCAGAACGGGGACGTTTTAGACATCAACGCCAGCAACCTCATAGACGCTCAAGCCCCCTACGAATTAGTCAGCCAACTGCGGGCGAGCTTCTTCATCATCGGCCCACTGCTAGCGCGTTTGGGATTTGCCAAAGTACCCTTGCCCGGTGGGTGCGCCATCGGTGCCCGACCCGTTGAACTCCACGTTCGCGGTCTGCAAGCCCTCGGTGCCGAAGTCCACATCGACCACGGCACGGTTCACGCTTACGTCAAAGGGCCAAACCGCCGCCTGAAAGGAGCCAAAATTTATTTGGACTACCCCAGCGTCGGCGCAACTGAAACTTTGATGATGGCGGCGACTCTGGCTGAAGGAGAAACCGTGATTGAAAATGCGGCTCAAGAGCCGGAAGTCGCTGATTTGGCGAATTTCTGCCGCGCTATGGGAGCAAAAATTCAAGGCGCTGGCACGAATACGATCGTCATTTCGGGAGTTCCCAAGCTGCACGCGGTAGACTATTCAATTATTCCCGATCGCATTGAAGCCGGAACATTTTTAGTAGCCGGAGCCATCACTCACTCCGAAATCAGTTTGTCGCCGGTAATTCCCGACCACCTGACCGCAGTCATTGCCAAATTGAAGACAATTGGGGCGAAAATTATTGCAGAATCCCCCGACATTTTGCGGATAGTTCCCGGCCAAACTCACTCGGCCACAGACATCGAAACTCTGCCTTACCCTGGTTTCCCCACA
This sequence comes from Microcoleus sp. B9-D4, assembly GCF_036705105.1. Classification (NCBI taxonomy): domain Bacteria; kingdom Bacillati; phylum Cyanobacteriota; class Cyanophyceae; order Oscillatoriales; family Microcoleaceae; genus Microcoleus; species Microcoleus sp. B9-D4. Next base: position 25,683 of record NZ_JAUBTS010000014.1, on the reverse strand, counting down.
GATATGCAAGCTCAGTTTATGGCTTTGCTGACACTGAGCGAAGGAGACAGCTTGATCAAAGAAACCGTGTTTGAGAATCGCTTGCGCCACGTAGCAGAACTCAACCGCATGGGCGCAGACATTCGCCTCAAAGGCAATGTAGCGATTGTGCGCGGAGTGTCGCGGCTGTCGGGTGCGCCAGTAGTGGCAACAGATTTGCGGGCGTCGGCGGCGTTAGTGTTAGCGGGACTTGCAGCCGATGGTGTCACCACCATCAGCAGCTTGCAGCACTTAGACCGCGGCTATGAGCAGTTAGAGGTGAAACTGCAAAAATTGGGAGCTAAGTTGCGACGGGTCAAAGAGGGTACAGACCGGGCGAATGCTGAGGCTCCTGTCAATCCCGTGCGATCGGGTTTAAACTGTTAATTAGTCATGAGTCATTAGTCAGCAGTCATTAGTCATTAGGAAGAAGGAAGAAGAAAGAAAAATAATTCAACCTTTTTCAATTCCCGCTTCCCAATTGCCAATTCCCACTTTCCAATGACCAATGACTAATGACAAATGACTATTGACTAATGATTCAGGATTAAAATGTCGAACATACCGCTCATCGGTTTGAAAGCAGACCAGTTTCGCCACCCGCTAGACTTGGAAGCTACCAGCACTCTCAAACAACTGCCCGGCCTGGATTTGATGGTGCGGCAGTTGCTGGGACAACTGGGCGAACAGTTTTTCATGCTGGAAAATCTGGCTTCCAGCGTCCAAGTCGGGGAAAATCAATTGCCCCACCTGCATCAATTGTTGTTGGATGCCTGCAAAACTCTGGATTTGGAACCGCCGCAGCTTTATGTCCGCCAGCATCCGATGCCGAATGCTTACACCTTTGCGATGCGGGGAAAACAGCCTTTTGTGGTGATGCACACTTCTCTGATTGATTTGCTCACAGATGAGGAAGTTAAGGCAGTAATTGCTCACGAGTTGGGGCATTTGAAGTGCGAACACGGAGTTTACCTGACTCTGGCTAATTTAATTGTGTTGGCCGCCGGCCAAATTTCGCCTGTGGGAGCCGTACTGGCCCAGGGTTTGCAGGCGCAAATGTTGGAATGGTTGCGGTGTGCGGAATTTACGTGCGATCGCGCCGCCTTGCTCGCCACCCAAGACCCAAGAGTGGTAGCATCGGTGCTGATGAAACTGGCCGGAGGTTCGCCGACTTTAGCTCCGAAACTGAATGTCGATGCGTTTTTGGCGCAGGCGCGGGCCTACGACGACCTCAGCAGCACTCAACTGGGAGAAATGCTCAAACAAGCTCAAACGGCTCAGTTGTCCCATCCTGTACCAGTATTGCGCGCCAGAGAGATCGATCGTTGGGCAAGTTCAAAAGATTATGAATCTTTGCTTGCAGGAAATCGATCGGTGTGTTATGATGGTGAAACCCAAAAGGGCGGGTGGCGAAATTGGTAGACGCATCAGACTCAAAATCTGACACCGAAAGGTATGAGAGTTCGATTCTCTCCCCGCCCACTGCTAAAAAAGCTAGTGATGTCTTAATAAAGAACTCTGTGATAGGTAGCCCAGTAGCTCCAAGTGCATATCTCATCACTTGATATCCCCCTTGCTGGTGGCTGTGGTTGCTAGTCGAGTATTTTCCCAACTTCAGTTGAAATAACTCATGAGCAACCGCACTATTACTTTCATCTGCTTTTTTATGTAATAAAAACAGAAAAAGATGAGCAAGGAGGCAAGCAATATACCTTCTGTTGATTTAGCTATGGTTCCAGGCACAGTTTATCTCCAAGATTGTGTCTCGAATCAGTTAAGTAAACTGTATACTCTTGATTTAGCCACAGGTAAAGCAACACTCATCGGTTCTCTTGGATTTGTGGTTAAAAGTGTATCGAAAAGTACAAAAGTTTGGCAATAAAATCGCTGAAATTCTTACCCAGAGAGACATAATCTATATCAATCACCCGATAGCCAGGAGAGCCCCTTCATCGGTGAGATCATTACAGAAGTGTATGATATTGCCGTTGTATATTCAAAACTCTATGGCATGGAGCGAGTACGAGCTCGATAACCTGCTCGTTGCTGCTGACTTCGCACCAATGAAAGAAGAGAAAGATGTTACGTTTTATTAATAAAAGAAAAATTATCTACGCCTTTAGATAGAGTAATAGTCATGCCCGGAGCGGTAAAACTGGCGACCAATTCTAGCAGATGCTGAGAGTTTATCAGCACTAACGGAAAGACCGTCATCAGCAACCTCGAGTATAATTTATTAACAGTTTTGCAAAACAATTCTAATAGCATATATCACATTAAGTGATCACCAAAAACTGAATGTAGATGCCTTTTTGGCGCAGGCGCGAGCCTACGACGACCTCAGCACCACTCAACTCGGAGATATGCTCAAACAACCTCAGACGGCTCAGTTGTCCCATCCTGTACCAGTATTGCGCGCCAGAGAGATCGATCGCTGGGCAAGTTTAAAAGATTATGAATCTTTGCTTGCAGGAAAGCGATCGGTGTGTTATTAAGGTGAAACCAAAACAAAGGGCGGGTGGCGAAATTGGTAGACGCATCAGACTCAAAATCTGACACCGAAAGGTATGAGAGTTCGATTCTCTCCCCGCCCACTGCGAGGAAAGCTAGTGATGTTGTAATAAAGCGCTCTGCGCTCAATAGCCAAGCAGCTCCAACTGCATCTATCATCACTTTATCTCGCACTCGCTGGTGGCTGTCGTTGCTAGCCGAGTATTTTCCCAAAATCAGTTGAAATAACTGATGACCAACCGCACTGTTACTTTCATCTGCTTTTTTATGTAATAAAAACAGAAAAAGATGAGTAATCAGGCAAGCAATATATCTTCTTTGGATTTAGCTATGGTTCCAGGGACAGTGTATATCCAAGATTGTGTCTCAAATCAGTTAAGTAAACTGTATACTCTTGATTTAGCCACAGGTAAAGCAACATTCATCGGTCAGATCATTACAGAAGTGTATGATATTGCCTTTGTTGATTCACAGCTCTATGGCATCGATCGAGAAGGCGACACAACGCAGCTCGTAAAAATTGACATCAAAACGGGCGATACGGCTGTCATTGGGGATACGGGCTTTGCTACAGCCGGCTTGGCTTATAATGCCCAAAGTCAAACCCTTTATGCCACCACAGCTAAACAACTCATTGCCCTTGATCTCAAAACAGGAAAAGGTACACCAGTAGCTACCGTAGCTAATAAAGACTACAACTGTGGTGAAGTTGCCTTTGATAGCAATGGCATAGCATATATCACATTAATTGGTTACGAAAAGAAGAAATTACTTGCTAGATGCAATCTCGATACTAGCGAAGTTAAAACTATTGGTGATACCGGATTTCCTGGTATTGGCAGTATGGAATTTGTTGGCAATGTCCTTTATGGCGTTACCGGCAGATTTTTTAACTTGGGAAAAGACGGTCAATTAATCCGCATTAATACCAAGACAGGTAAAGGCACATTAGTGGCTCAAACCAAGCCTAGCGGTCGTTGGGCAGGAATTGCGGTTTATCAACCAGCAGAAGTGAGCGCAACCATCACTTCAAAAGTTAACACTGAAACGGCACAAGGTGCAGAAACAACTACTACAACGGGTGACGAAACTATGAAACTGTTAACGATTGATACCAAAGAAAACTGTTACGTTATCAATACCGCTCAGATGAATAGCTTGCAACAAAATGTTGCTAAGTCTCTGACATTAGACAAAGGTACTTTTGACATCCAAATCACCAGTGGTAGCTACAGTTATAGTGCCGACAATACCGCCACTGAGCCTTTTGTTTTTCTCTGGATTTATGGACTTGATGGCAGTACCTTTATCAACACAAAGACAGGTGTTGAGACAGGTGCAACTTGGGCAACTTTAAACGGCTATAACGACAAATTGCAGTTAGACATCAAAGAAAAAGCTGTAGTCTGTGCTTTATTCTTTGATATCTATAGTGGTGATAATCAAGGACAAGTAACTGTTTCAATCACTGGCAATCAACAGTTTAGTACCCAAACTTTAACCGTTGATAGCAAGGAAAACTGCTATTCGCTGGATGGCAATTATCTCTCCACTCTTAAAAAAGCAAATGCTAATTCTATCGAGTTAGCCCCAGGGAACTATCGCGTCAAGATTCGGGAAAGCACTGCCACTTATGGAGCAGAAGCAAAAAATTTCCAATTAGAACCTTGGGCGTTACTGTTGCTTCAAGGAGGAAAATTTATCTCCAAGTTGACAGGAATTGAACTTAGCGAAAGTTGGTGTTCCTTAAATGGCTTCAAAGATGACGTTATTTTTGAAGTCAAACAAAAAACCACCCTCTCCGGCTTCTTTTTTGATACATACATAGAAGATAACGAAGGGCAAGTTGTTTTAGAAATCAACAACATCAGTGATGAAGAAGTAGAGCGAGAAAAGGCAGAGTCATCAGTACAACCTGGTAGGGGCAGCAGCGAAAGCAGTGTTAGTGTAGTGGGTGGTGGTAGCACAACTAGCTCTGGTGGCACAACTAGCTCTGGTGGCACAACTAGCTCTGGTGGTACAATTAGCTCTGGTGGTACAATTAGCTCTGGTGGTACAATTAGCTCTGGTGGTACAATTAGCTCTGGTGGTACAATTAGCTCTGGTGGTACAACTAGCCCGGGTTCTGAAAATATCAATATTGGCAGTGGATTTGGGTTCACTTTTGACCAAGATCAGATGGAACAAATGTGGCAGCAAATGGCAGCCCAAATCAATACTTCCATCACAGTAACAGGTGACCCGAACGAGAAAAAAGAAGCTTATTGGGACAATTTGGAAAAATGGCTGCTTAAAGGCTATCAAACTCAAGCTAAAGACTTAGCGATGAAGGTAGCACGGCTGGAGTTTATGCTTAAAACTCTTACCCAACAAATGGAAGTTAGTTTTAATCAGAATTTCCACAATTGGTCGGGATACTTCAACAAAAATCTCAATGACTTATTTATTGCTCGAATTCCCCGCATTGTTAGCGAGCAGGTGAATTTAAGAATCTCTGAACAAACCCAAGAGATTAAAAACTTAGTGCTGCAACAAATGCAAACCGAACTCAATGAGCGTGTTGAGGCAGTCGTTAATCTCAAAGTGGCTAATCAGACTCAAGAAGTTAAGAACCTCGTAGTTCAGCAAATGCAAACTGAACTTGAGCAACGGATTGAGAATGTAGTTAACATCAAAGTTGCCAATCAGTCTACAGAGATTAATACCCAGGTAATTAATCAAATATCGACTGATATTGATGAGCGCATTAGTAACTCCGTTAATGTCCAAATCGCCAATCAATCTCAAGAGATCACTAATCAGGTAATTCAGCAAGTCCAACATACTATTGATGAGCGTGTTGAGAATGTGGTGAGCATCAAGATTTCCGATCAAACCCAGAATGTGAAGAATCTGGTGATTCAGCAAATGCAAACTTACATCGATCAACGCATCGATAATGTCGTGAACCTGAAAGTGTCTAATCTATCTCACGATATTAACACTCAAATTGTTCAGCAAATTCAACACGACATAGATCAGCGGATTAATGCGGTAGTTAATCTCAAACTTGCTGACCAAAGCCAAAACATTAAAAATCTGGTCATTCAGCAGATTGAATCTAACATTGATGCTCGCATCAATACGGTTGTTAATCAATCTAGCACTAGCAACGTGCAGTTAGTGACTAATAATATTGTCAACGATCTTGACAATCGCATTAATGTTAGCTTGGATAACAAGATTCTCAACTTCCGTAATGATGTATCTACGATCGTCAAAAATGAGCTGAACCAAAACTTCACGCAGAACATCAAAAATACGATTTTTGCAGAATTGAAACAGCAACAATTCTACCTAGATATGAACTTGATCAAGTCAGAAGTTGAGAACTTCTACTCTAATCTGGCACAGTTTGAGAATCAGTTCTATTTACGCATTGAACAAGGGGACACTCAACTGTATAACTGGACGCTGGAACAACTTATTGCTCTCCAAGGTTGCTTAACAGATCGTCAGGCGTTAGTCGATATGTTTGAATCTTTCGCCACTAAACTCAAAGACGAATTAGATAATGCTGAATGCGTTCGTCCCGATCGTTTTGGTTCTTGGGTAAGAACAGATATGCGGTCACAATTTCAACCTAGCCAATCTCCGCAATTACCACCACGTTAATCAGTAGGTAGACATATCTTGGGTGTCCGAAGAAAGGAACGAAGCAATCCCAAACTGCAAGCGAATGGCTTCGTTCCTCTATTCGGACATGATGGTATTGATTTATGTTCACCGCCCACTGCTAAAAAAGCTTAAGAAATCTAGGGTTCCAGGTAGGCTACCGGGAACCCTAATTTATATGGCATGGGGAATCGGGCATCGGGAATTGCGAATTGGTAACTAAGGACAACAGTCAACAGTCAACAGTCAACAGTCAACAGTTAACAGATTTTATGGGTGAAATCGCCGCTTTAGGCGCTGCATTTGTCTGGGCTCTATCTTCCACCATCTGGCAGCGAGTAGGACAGCAACTCCCCGCAGTGGTGCTCAACTTGCTCAAAGGCGCGATCGCCCTTTTCATGCTCCTTGCCACTGTACTAATTTTAGGCAAACCCTTACCCGCAATCAACCCTAATATTTTAGCAATACTGCTCATCAGCGGCGGCCTAGGAATTGGGATCGGAGACACCGCTTTCTTTATCGTATTAAAATATTTAGGCGCGAGGCGAACGCTGCTTTTAGAAACCCTATCTCCCCCTTTAACAGCTTTATTGGGCTTAATATTTTTGCAAGAAAAGTTATCGCCCATTGCTTGTACAGGCATTCTTTTAACAATCTGCGGCGTAGCGTGGGTAATTGCAGAACGAACAGCGGAAACAACCTTACCATCAAAACATCTTTGGCAAGGATTAGTCATTAGTTTATTAGGACAAACATCCCACGCCGCTGGAGCAGTTTTATCCCGCGCCGCCTTCACTCAAATAGATATAGATCCCCTGTGGACAGCAGCCTTGCGTTTGAGTGGCGGCATGGCAGTTATGCTATGCTTTTTGAACCCAACGAACCAGGACAGTTTCAAGCAATTAAAAGCGCCAAAAATATTAGGTGCAATAATTCTAGCAGCTTTTTTAGGAACCTATCTCGGAATTTTTCTGCAACAGATTTCGCTGAAATATGCACCCGCAGGAATAGCTCAAGCACTCAGTTCTACCAGTCCCCTATTTATACTGCCTTTAGCGGTGCTGGCGGGCGAAAAAGTGAGCACTCGGGCTGTTTTGGGGGTAGTTGGTGCGATCGGCGGAATCGCCTTCTTATTGGGTTTGAAGTGATGAGATGTGAGACAGAAGTGTTGGGGCTTGCTAAAAAATAAAAAAATATGGTGTTTCGGACTTACGCTCCTTAAATATTAGTTTAAGTAGCCAAAAACGGGTCTTCCATACTTAGTATGCTCAAATATTAGTTTAAGTAGCCACGAACCAAACTACGTCTGAATTGACTGAAAAAACGCATCAATTTAAGTTAAATTTTGCTAAAAAATATTGCCCCGCAAGGATGTGCGGCATTTTTTAATAAAAATTAGCACACTAAGTACGCTACACCAACCCTGGCAGGCAGTCAACATTGCCAAAAATATAACTAATGTGGCGATGGCTGTACGGCAAATTCTAGGCGTTATTTCAGTTGCAATGGATATCCATGCAGTCAAAAACGAAGGAGAATTAGCTCAGGAACTTTCCGACAAGTTAAAATAAAACTCTGCGGAGAAATTGAGAAGCAAATTGCAGCCGCTCGCCAGAAGGAAGAGGAAGTGATTTATGCTTCTAATACTTGGGTAAAACAATTGGCAGAAATCCGTAAGGATTTTGACCTGATTATCCGCTACATCACGCAGCCAACAGCTAATCTCAATACTTGAATCTGAAAAAGAGCGATCGCCCTTACATCCCAACTTGTCAAAAAGCGCGATTTAAGGGCGATCGGATATAACCACCAACAACACGGCGATGCAGGAAACGGCAGTACCGTTTCCTGATTTCGGGCTACTCTTACAAATTGCAACTCATATCCCCAGATAATTGACTGAAACGCGCATTTTCCCGGTAGTCTACCGGACAATCAATCACGCAAGGGACATCTTGAGCCAGGGCTTCTTTCAGAATCGGAATGAAATCCGTTGCAGATTCCACTCGATAGCCTTTTAAACCCATACTTTCCGCAAATTTCACAAAGTCGGGATTGCCAAATTTGACGAAATCGGAATGACCAAAATAATCTTGCTGCTTCCATTCAATTAACCCGTAACCGCCGTCATTAAATATCAGCGTCACAAAATTAGTACCGACTCGCAAAGCAGTTTCTAACTCTTGGCAATTCATCATAAAACCGCCGTCGCCGGTGGCGGCTACTACTTTGCGATCGGGATAAACGAGTTTTGCAGCTACCGCACCCGGAATCGCAATTCCCATCGCCGCAAAGCCGTTGGAAATCAAACAGGTATTCGGGCGATCGCAATGATAGTGCCGCGCGATCCACATTTTGTGAGCTCCCACATCAGATATAAGAATATCTTCCGGGCCCAGGATTTGCCGCAAATCGTAAATGAGTTTTTGTGGCTTGATCGGGAAACCGTCGTCGGCTGCATATTGTTCGTACCCAGCGCGAATATCCGCCCGCAATTGCTTAGCAAAAGGGTCTACTTTCTCCATGCGATCGGCACGCTGCAAAATTTCATTGAGAGAATCAGAAATATCCCCCACAACTTCTATAAGAGGAATATAACTGCTGTCAATTTCTGCTGGCAGAGCTCCAATATGAATAATCGGAATTTTTCCTTCAGGATTCCACTTTTTCGGGGAATATTCAATCAAATCGTAGCCAACAGCAATCACTAAATCCGTTTCTTCAAAAGCACAGCTAATATAATCCCGTTTTTGCAATCCCGTCGTCCACAGTGCCAAAGGATGAGTGTAAGGAATTACCCCTTTGCCCATGAAAGTATTAGCTACAGGAATATTCAATCGAGTAGCAAATTGTGTCAAAGCATCGCTGGCGTTAGCGCGGATCGCGCCGTTTCCTACTAAAAGCAGAGGACTTTTTGCCTTGGAAATTGCCACAGCGGCTTTATTCAAGCTTTGGTAAGCGCCAAAAGTTTTTTCGCGGTTGTCTTTGGTGAGCGGCTGTCCTTCAGCAGGCATTGCTGCGATGTTTTCAGGTAAGTCAATGTGAACTGCTCCCGGCTTTTCACTTTGAGCTACTTTAAAGGCTTTGCGGACAATTTCTGCCGTCGTGCTGGGGCGAACAATTTGAGCATTCCACTTAGTAACTGGTGCAAACATGGCGACCAAATCTAAATATTGGTGCGATTCTATGTGCATTCTGTCTGTGCCGACTTGTCCGGTAATTGCTATTAAAGGAGCGCCGTCTAAGTTGGCGTCAGCAACTCCTGTCATTAAGTTAGTTGCGCCAGGGCCCAAGGTGGACAAGCAAACGCCGGCTTTGCCGGTGAGACGACCGTAAACGTCTGCCATGAATGCGGCGCCTTGTTCGTGGCGAGTAGTAATAAATTTAATTGAAGAGTTTCTCAGGGCTTCTAGAACTTCTAAATTTTCTTCTCCGGGAAGTCCGAAGACGTATTCGACGCCTTCATTTTCTAAACATTTTACCAATAGTTGAGCTGTGTTCATTTCCGTTTTTCTCCTCGGTTAATGGTTTTTTTTGTCTTTTTCAACCGATCGCAAAAATACTAAATGGGAATTTTTAACCGCAGGTAAACGCAGATAAACGCAGACTTATGTAGATTTGTGCGATCGGTTGATAGAGTGGGAGCTTATTTCACCCACACTGTTTTTATGTTAACAAATTCGTGCATTCCTTGGATGCTCAATTCGCGTCCGTAACCGGAGCGTTTGATACCGCCGAAGGGCAATCTAGGGTCGGATTTTACTAAACCGTTGATGAATACCGCGCCCGCCTCTAGTTCGGAAATAAATCGATCGCTCTCTGAGTTTACTGTAGTCCAAGCTGAGGCACCCAAGCCAAAAGATGTGCTATTTGCGAGTTTGATCGCCTCATCGATGCCTGCAACTCGGAATACTAAAGCTACGGGGCCGAAAAATTCTTCTTGACGGGCAGAGGCATTCGGCGGAATATCTGTCAGAATAGTTGGCAAGTAGAAATTGCCGGCATTCTCTGACAATGGGCGGCCACCTGTCAGAAGTTTTGCTCCCGATTGGATGCAAGTTTGCACTTGCTTATCCAAGTCTTTGAGGATTGCCGGAGTAGCTAAAGGGCCGATATCGGTTTCTGACAACATCGGATCGCCTACTTTTAATTGCTCGAATTTTTCGACAAATCCTGTGATGAATTCGTCGGCAATCTCTTCTGCTAAAATAAAGCGTTTGGCGGCGATACAAGATTGACCGTTATTCAGCATCCGCGATGTCACAGCAGTTGATAAAGCTGCTGCTACATCGGCGCTCGACATCACAATAAATGGGTCGCTTCCTCCCAATTCCAGCACTACTTTTTTCAAATTTTTGCCCGCATTTGCTGCCAAACTTTCACCCGCTGGTTCGCTACCGGTGAGAGTTGCTGCTTTTATACGATCGTCCGCAACGATATCAGCTACTTTGTCGGCGCCCACTAACAAAGTTTGAAAAACGCCTTCGGGAAAGCCAGCTTCCCTGAAAATTTCTTCGATTTTCAAAGCGCACTGAGGCACGTTGGAAGCGTGTTTAAGCAAGCCCACATTGCCCGCCATCAGTGCTGGCGCCGCAAACCGAAAAACTTGCCAAAATGGGAAATTCCACGGCATAACGGCTAAAATAGCCCCTAGTGGTTGGTAGCGAACAAAGCTGCTGCTAGCGTCAGTGGTGGCCGGTACGTCTGCCATAAATTGAGCGGCATTTTTGGCGTAATACCGACAAACTAAGGCGCATTTTTCGACTTCGCCGATCGCAGATTTGAGCGTTTTACCCATTTCCAGAGTCATCATTTCAGCGTAAATTTCGCGATCGCGCTCCAAGATGTCTGCAGCTTTCTGCATCCACAGAGCTCTCTGCTCAAACGGCAGTTGGCGGTATTTGTTAAAAGCTTGCTGTGCTAATTCCAGCTTGGTTTCTATTTCCGCATCTGTCAGCGGCTCGAAAGTTTTCAGCGTTTCTCCCGTTGCCGGGTTGATAGTAGCAATAGCCATTGTTTCATCTCCTGTGCGAAAAACACAAAACTCCCTGCTAGTTATCAGCCGAGGCAGGGAGTTGTATCAAGGTATTACAAAATAGGAATTTACCTGCCACGTTTTCTTTCAGGTCTTGCCAAGTTGCAAGTGCCGCGATTTGTTTAAATTTCTCTACTTTTAATTATAGTTCAGAGTCTCGATCGCAAATCTTAAGAAAATTTGTCTTTCTGAAATCACGTACAAATCTCCAGAACAGGCTTTCCGGCCTGTTCCACAAAAGTTAAATGTTCTTGTGGGGCGTCCCGCCCGCCCCTGAAAGCTTTATTCACAATGAATGGTGCAAGATAGATGAAATATCTTGTCGGGTGTCCCGCCCGCCTTGCATTCTCAACCACAAAAACCCTAGGGTGCGTCGCCATCAAAAATCCTCAAAAAAAGCGAAAATCTCGCAGCGACGCACCTTGCAAGAATTAGGCATAAGGTGCGTCGCCATCAAAAATCCCAAAAAAAGAGCGAAAATCTCGCAGCGACGCACCCTACGATAATCAGCTATTCCCCTCCCTCAAACAGACTGTTCCTGGACGTAATCCTGCACGTAAGACTGATAGTAATACCTGCTGCCTTTATCGTTATTCGCCACCATTCCCAACAGCGGAATTCCCGCCATTTTCAAATCTTCAAAAGCCAACACCAGCGCCTCCCGCTCAGTTTGATGCAGCCCTACTACCAGCATCAATCCGTTAGTGTGAGCCGCCAACAAATTCGCATCCGCCAAACCTAAAAGCGGTGGAGTATCGTAAATAACTAAATCAAAATGACTTGACAAAGCTGCCATTAAATGAGTCATTTTTCGGGAAGAAAGCACCTTTGTAGGATCGAGAGGAACCGGGCCGGAAGTTAACACAAACAAATTTTCATCACGGGGCGATCGCAAAATCACCTGTTGCACATCCACATCATCAGCAATCACATTGTGCAAGCCTTGCCAATTCGGTAAACCCAGCATTTCGTGTACCTGCGGGCGCCGTAAATCCCCATCCACCAACAGCACTTGCTGCCCCATTGCCGCCGCCGCCCGCGCCAGATTTACTGCTACCGTAGACTTGCCGTCACCTACTTGACAAGAAGTAATTACACAAGAATTGATCGGAGTATCAACGTTTAGTAAGCGAATATTCGCATTGAGCGATCGAAAAGCTTCTTGAAAAGCATCCGTCGGCATCGGCGAAATTGCCACATCCACTGGGCTTGTCTCAGCAGGAGGAAGTCTCAAAATTTTATCGCTAGCAGGAATTACCCCCAACAAAGGCAGGCGAATCGACTGTTTGACATCCTCTGGAGTTTGGAACACCGTTTTATTTTTAAACCGTTCCGCCAACTGCGCCGCCAGCATACCAAACAGCATACCAGCCAATCCCCCCAAAGCCAAATTCAAAGGCATAATCGGAGCAACAGCCATCAACTCGCCATTTTTGTAACGCGGAATTTCCGGCTTAGCAATAACTTCCCAAGCCACCTCTTTTTTGCCCACAGCTTCAAGCTGCAAAGCTTGCTGTTTTGCCAGCAAACCATTCAGCGTATTGTTAGTCAAATCCAACTCGCGCTGCAAATCGGAATAGCGCCGCAAAATCACCGGGAATTTTTGAGAGTATTGATTCAACTGCTTAGCAGCTTGTTCCAAAACTTGATTCCGCACACCCAGCACCTGAATTAAATTAGCAGTACCGATAAACTGCTCGATTAACTTAATCCGCACCGGATCTTGAAAAGTCAGCACTTGCGAATTTACCTTAGCCAAATCAGTTCCCAGAACCTGTTGGGCTTCTTTCTTCAACAAAGGAATCAGGTTCTTGCGCTGTTCTCGCAACAATTGCATTTGCGGAGTTTCGTCTGTAAACGTAGCCGAGTTAATCGCAATTTGCCCTTCTAATTGTTGCAATTGAGTCAGCATCCCTTGATAGCGGGGAGCTTGACTCAGAGCCGATGCCATCAGCGCTTGCTTCTGGTTTAATCCGAGCTGATTTTGCAGATTGGAATAGAGCAATCTCTGCTGATTGAGCTGCGTTTGCGCTTCCAATCTTTGCGTTTGAAGTTCACTGATTTGCTGCGCGAGTTGTTGCGTTTGAATTTGCGGGTCGATGAAATTGTACTGCTGCCGCAATTTTTGAATTTCTGTTTGCAGAACTTGTTGGCGCTTTTGCTGGTTGGGAATTTTCGATTTTACAAAATCTAGAGTCTGACTAATTTGAGTGGTGGTATCTTGCACGCTGTAGTTGCGGTATCCTAACGCAACTTTTTCCAAAACAAACTGAATTTTTTTTGGGTCATAATCCCGATATCTAACTTCGATAATTTTGGTATTTTTGAACCGATTAATTGACAGCCTGGTTTCCTGAGAAAACGGCAAATTATTTGCTTTTTGGTTCAAAAGGTAATTGTAGTTTATTTCGGGATACTTAGCCTGCAACTCTTTAATAATCGGCGCCATTACTTGCGGACTTTGCAAAACTTGAATTTGGGATTCGTAGTCAAAACCGCCCTTTTCTTGGGTCGCTGGGGCCGCTGGTTGCAGTTTCAGCTCACCGGAGTAGATTTTGGCTAAAGTATTTTGCGTAACGGCTGGTTCTACTAATAATTGAAAGCGCCCTTCGTACTCGCTTTTTTGATTCAGTGTCCAGGCGAAAACTCCGGTAGTCACTGCCGCTGCTACACCGATGACTAAGATGGAGCGACTGCGGCAAACTTCCCAAAAACTTAACTCTTCTGCCTCGGTTTTGTTTCTGCCTAAAAATTGATCTTCTTCATAAAGCCCAGAAGACATTTTTTGCAGATCAGCGGTTTTTTTATGATTAAACAGTGCTACTTGAGATTGTTTCCCTGGTTTCATTGGATTTCTACAACTTATTAGTTTAAACGTCTGTATTGGTGGCGGATTTTCCGGCAATCGGTTGATTCCTCGATATTTCATTACCCAACCGCAATTTTTTTTATAAAGCGGGTTTCTGAGGTCTTAATGCCAGTCTCTTCAAATCACCGAAAAATATCGAATAACCGAAATATTCCTAACAGCGGGCTGAGAGGAGCGAGAGTTCCGCCTACATTATCAGAGAACGTAGCGCGGCCCGATCGCCTTACCATAATTACATCATTATTTTTCAGTTTGGGATTAGTTTCTTCATTGGCAGTTGCAGAAAAATTCACCTTAACAGTTAGCTGGGAAACTGTGCCGTTAGGATTGAGGCGAATTAAATCCACCGAATCCATTTCTGCCCGCGCTTTATTAAAACCTCCCGCTGCTACCAGCGCTTGATTTAAAGTAGTGTTGGGCAGCACCGCAATCGCTCCCGGTTTCACGACTTCTCCCACAATGTTGACCCTAATCGTATCGGGTGAAAAATTAGAATTAGCCACTTGTTCGTCTTGGGTTTCATCGAGGTTTTCGGCTTTGGGGACGATTACTGTATCTCCCTGTTGTAGCGCTAAATCTTGGGATACATCTCCCCCTTCCAAAAGTTGCCACAAATTTACATTAATAATTTGTTCTGTACCCGCCCGCGTCAGGCGACGAACTTGTATTTGTCTGATATCAGCTACCGGCGTAATGCCGCCCGCCATTTTAATTGCCCTCGTTACAGTTTGCTGCAAAACATTTTCCCCGCCGTTGGTTTCGCTGACAGCAAACAAACCAGAATTTTCACCCATTTCATTCTCTTGTACCCTACTTTGAGCCTCTTTTGTCAAAGTATAAGTACCGGGGCGAGTTACTTCGCCCACCACAGCAATATTAATTGGTTGAGTGCTTTGTCCGGTAATGTTAGCTACTGCTAAAGTCGGTGCTTCTTGGCGGTTGAGGCTAGTTACAGTGGGAATAAATATAGTATCGCCGTCGCGCAAAGTCATATCGGCGCGCAAATCGCCGTTTTGCAATAATTCCCACAAATCCACACTAATAATTTGTTCCGCTGCGTTGCGCTGGGGGCGGCGAATTTTGATTTGCCGCACGTCTGCTGACTGGGTAATTCCACCTGCCATTCGCAGAGCCCGCGATATCGTTGGCATTTGAGTTCCCATTTGCTCTGCTGTGCCTCCGGGGCCTGCTGCTGAGGATATTGTATAGGCTCCGGGGCGGTTGATTTCGCCGGCGATCGCAATTTGCAAAGGACGTGCCGCTAGCAGTTTCAGGGTAATCCAAGGACGTTTGAGGTATTTGCCGTATTTGTCTTTAACAGCATTAGAAGCTTGTTCTAGAGTCATCCCGTACACCGAAACGCTGCCAATTAACGGCAAATTCAGGGAACCGTCTGCCTGTACTTGGTGTTGACCGTTGGGGCCGCTGTATTCCGGGACGTTGAATATGTCCATTTGAATACGATCGCCCGCGCCTAAAGTGTAAACTTCCGATCGTACACTTGAAGGTTCACTTGCCGGCAATCCCGGCAATCCCGGCACTGCCGGTACTGGTACAGGAACAGGAGAACCCGCATCAGCAGGAGGAGGAGGAGGAGGCATAAACTGGGCCGCTGCAGGAGATGAACCCACCGCCGCCAGCACTGACACTGTTAAACTTTGAATCATTAAACTTTTGACAGCATTGCTTGCCCAATAACTTAGCTTGCAGCTTTTGCTGGAAATGTCTCCCTGAGCCCCTCTCCTTGCAGGAAATGGGAGAAATTCTTCACCTTCCCTATCCGCGAAGGGAACACAAGGGTGAGCTTTTTTCTCAAGTTGCACGCCGTGCGAAGAACTTTTAACCACCATCGCTTTTTGCCCCTATCCTCATCCAACCCCGCCAACATCAAATGTAACCCAACTGTTCTAACTTGGTCAGAACTTTTTTAACACTCTCTTCCACACTTTCTCGCTCTGTGTAACAAATAATCTCAGGATTAAGCGGTTCTTCATAAGGATCGTCAATTCCCGTAAAACCCTTAATTTCTCCTGCTCTCGCCTTAGCGTATAGCCCCTTGACATCGCGACCTTCGCACACTTCTAACGGCGCTGTGATATATACTTCAACAAAATGGGGCTCCATTGCTCTAATTTCGTCGCGAATTGCTCTGTAGGGGCTAATAGCTGCGGTCATTACGGCTACTCCATTGCGGCTCAGCAGGTGAGCTACAAATCCAATCCGCCGAATATTAGTATCTCTGTCTTCTTGGCTAAATCCCAAACCTTTTGACAAGTTGGTGCGAACGACATCTCCATCCAATATTTCAACTTTGCAACCTCTTGCCTTCAATTCGGGTTCGAGGGCTTTGGTGATAGTTGTCTTGCCAGAACCGCTCAGCCCGGTGAACCACAAAATAAAACCTTTTTCCATTTTCAATTGCTTGGTTAGTAGTGAATAGTGGGGAATTTACGCGACGTATTATTTTACTGTCTCGGTTCCCCATTTTCTGATTCTTTTTGATTTGAGATGCGATCTGACTTTCACAATAACTAATTTTTTTTATTAACCGCAGAGGACGCAGAGGACACAGAGGAAGAGGGAAGAGGAGAAAGAGGTCTTTTTAAAATCCGTAGGGTGCGCCACTTGTGCACCTTACATTCAATGGGCGATAACAAACGCCGAACATCTATCTGTAGCGCACCCATCACCTTACCGATCCCTTCGCAATCTAAAATCTAAAATCTAAAATCTAAAATGGTATTGCCCATGTCTTCGGTCTTAAAAGCAGATGTTTTGGTCGTCGGTGGCGGCACCGGCGGCACTGCAGCAGCCGTGCAAGCAGCCCGCCGAGGTGCCAAAACTATTTTAGTAAGCGAATTCCCCTGGCTGGGAGGAATGCTGACTTCGGCTGGCGTTTCGGCCCCCGATGGCAATGAATTAGCAGCTTTTCAAACTGGTTTGTGGGGCGCGTTTTTGCGGGAACTCCAGCAGCGACAGCCGGGAGGTTTGGATTGGGGCTGGGTAAGTTTTTTTACTTACGATCCCCGCACCGGTGCTGATATTTTCGCTGATTGGGTTAAATGTTTGCCGAACTTACAGTGGATTTGTGGACAAAAAGCTCAAGATGTGCTAAAGGAAGGAGATCGCATTTCTGGCGTCCGGTTTGCAGATTTTACGGTTTCGGCCAAAATCACTTTAGATGCAACGGAATTGGGAGATTTGCTGGCTTTAGCGGAGGTTGGGCACCGCTGGGGTTGGGAATTCCAAGCCGAGTGGGGAGAACCTAGCGCGCCGGCTGCCTCTAATGCTCTCACAGAGAGCTATTCGGTGCAAGCTCCGACTTGGGTGGCAATTATGCAGGATTTTGGTAAAGGTGCGCTTGCGCCAGAAATTCCCGCGCCACCTATTGATAATCCCGATCGATTTATCGGTGCTTGGAACGGTTACACTCCCGAACAATTTCTCAATTACGGCAGGCTGCCAGGGGGATTGTTGATGATTAATTGGCCGATTCGAGGTAATGATTATGGTGAAGGGGTCGATCGACTCATTAAATCAGAAACATCTCGACAAGAATTCCTGCAAGAAAGTCGGTGGCACAGTCAAAGTTTCGCCCGCTTCATTCAAACGCAACTCGGCCGCCGCTACGGCCTAGCACAAAACATTTTCCCCATTTCAACGATCGACAATCAACAAAATTCTTCCCTTCTTTCTTCCTTTGCCTTACATCCTTACTACCGAGAAAGTCGGCGCTTGCGAGGGATAAGTACAGTCACAGAACAAGATATTTTGCCGATTGTCGGTGGCAGAGTCGCGAAGTTGCCGATAAATTCTGAGGGCATTTGTGAAACAATTGCGATCGGCAACTACGCAAATGACCACCACTACACCACCGGCGACATTCCTCTGCAGCCCAAATCGATCCGCTGGGGCGGCCGCTGGACGGGAACTCCGTTTACCATTCCTTACAGCGCGCTAATTCCTGCGAGTACAGACGGTTTGCTAGTCTGCGAAAAAAATATTTCCGTCTCTCACATCGCCAACGGTGCAACTCGCTTGCAACCGACGGTAATGAATATTGGACAGGCGGCGGGGATGGCGGCGGCTTTGTGCGCGGAATCTGGATGTCAGCCGCGGGAGTTGCCGGTGAGAGTTTTGCAGGAAGCTTTGCTGCAAGATTCCGAGGCGAGTGTGGCGGTTATTCCTTTATTTAATTTGACACGGGGGCGATCGGACTGGCTGGATTGGCAACGCTATTATCTCGATCGACCCCAAGCATATCCCGCCAGCGGCGAATGTCAGGAGTCAGTAGAAAAACCAAGCAGTCAAACAGCAAATACCCACAGCCAATTTTCTGGCATTTTCCGTCGCCTCGGCGAACAAGACTGGACACTAACGCTGACAAGCCCTGCATCCTTAGTCGGTCAAACTTGGCAACTCGTGACTTTGGACTCGGAAACCGACAGATTTTTACACAGTTGCGAAACCGAAAAGCCTCTGACAGTATGGGGCAGGCTGAATTCGGCAGGTGCTTGGCTGCTGGCGGGCTCAGTAGAATTGAAGAGGTGAGGTTTTTTGCAGAGATCCGAAAAATTCACAGAAATTTATCCTGATCGATCGGGGAGATCCCGTATCAGTTAATAGACACTGACACGGATACTACCCATGCAAACTTACACACCAATTGCTTTACTGAGTCTTTTGGACGTTACTTTGAGCGCCACTGTCGTTCTAGTCTTGGAATCCCTCGTCGGACTGCTCCAAATTGCCACACATCCATACATTTTATCCGCCCAAACCGAACAAAGGGGCGATCGTTCTCCAGAAAGAGGCAGCGGACGCCGAGAGTTCATTGAGCCTAATCTTTACACTCATCAACTACAAGCATTTTAATGACATTGGACGAAAGCGATTTCCGTTATTGAGTTAGTTTCTGCCGCCCGTGTCGAGCGCTCAATCTGATTTCCTGGGATGATAGTTTTTCAGGTTTCCAAGGCAACTGCATTTCTTGTTTACAGTCATTAGGATCTTCTTTTATGTGAGTGATGATAGCATATAAACCTTAAACCGCCATCTATCGAGAGATTGAATCTCCTATTTGGCGGTTTTGTATATTATTGCAACCTTCTGGGTAGTGCAATTAGGAATTTTTTTATTATTGAAGCCAGAGATTTTAGTTATTCCATTTTACCTCAACTTCTGACAATCAAGCATCCAGGATACCCGCCACGTGATTCATTCCGAAAGCAGACTCAGGATCCAGAAATAAAAAACCTGTATCCGATAAAGCCGCCCCCGAATTAATCTCGCGCAAGTCAATGCTTCAATTCTTTAATCTCAAATCTCAAATCTCAAATCTCAAATCGATTGACTGCTCTCATAGATGAGATGCTACGCATCTAAAGTGTCTGTTGCTTCGGGAGGGGGAGAGGGTGAGAAAGGGAGAGGGAAAGATAATTTTCCGCTTTTTATACAAGGATTTTAGGAGACAATTTAAAGGCGCGATAGCTTCACTTAAGCCTGATTCTTTCTTCCTGATTCCTTCTTCTTCTTCCTTCTGATTCCTGATTCCTGATTCCTAATTCCTGATTCCTAATTCTCTAGTTTGATAATTTCAGGGAAATTCATCCTGATCAGCCTGGGTAAATGTCGTATCTCTAAATTGATACTGAGACGAATACTACCCATGAAAACCTACACTGCAATTGCTTTACTGAGCCTGTTGGGCATTACCTTGAGTGCCAGCGCCGCTCAAGCTTTTGAATCTCCACTCCCCATCCTCGAAACTGGCACCGCTCAATATATGTTGTCAGCCCAAACTCAACAAAGGGGCGAGCGTGGTCCTGAGAGAAAGCGCAACCGCAGAAATTTTACTGAGCCTACTGTTTACACTCATCCGCTACAAGATTTCTAATGGCAATGGACGCAAGTGATGACCACAACTGAGTTGCTTTGGGCCGTTCATTCGATCGCGCGATCGGATTTTCTGGGATTCTAGTTTTTCAGGTTAAGCGATAACTGCACTTTTTGTGGACAGTTCTTAGGAGATTCTTTTTAGTGTAATAAATGTTAGCATATAAACGGGGAACCGCCATCTACCTAGAGATAGATTCTAGTATGTGGCGGTTTTGTATTGAAAACGCTTCAATTAAACAAGCACTAACCACAGGCCTCGGATCATCTGGGTTTTTCAACCAATCTCCCTCGCCCTCCACGCCTTCTTTTGACATGGCACAATTTGAGGAGGATTTTTGTGAGGTGTCCCGCCTGCTGTGAAAATACAGCGGACGGGCTATGAGATCCCATCCCACAAAACCATCAAAATCTTCCCGCAATTATGCAACAGCCTTATTTTAGTCGATCGAACCGGGTTTCAGCATCCATGACTATTCAAGAATTAGGGGCTCGGAGTCGCCTCAAATTCTTGGCATCGCAACAGTTATTTACGTTCTCCCCCCCCACAGGTAGGGTTTAATTTTCAACCGCTGCACTATAATAAACGTGCGATAACTAACTTATATATAGGTAAACTGTCAGCGCAGAGGGTGCAGCAATCTACTTAAATTGGCCACCAATAAGAACCACTTATGCGGTGTGGATAGCCTTTAAGCCCATGCCCTGTTACCTCAGGGAAATTAACTAACCTGAATATTAGGGTAGCTGGCAAGCTTTCCGGCGACAGTCGGCTATGCTTGATTCGGCGCTCTCGCAATAATTTAATGGAGGACGACAAAATGCCTCCTAATTTGGCTATTTCGGGGATAGTAATGAAAAATGACTCTTTGGATCTGGTCAAAAGCCTCAGCCCTAGTGCAATGGATCAGATCATGCTATATCTGGCGTTTAGCGCCATGAGAACCAGTGGGCACAGGCACGGGGCGTTTCTAGACGCGGCCGCAACGGCGGCTAAGTGTGCCATTTATATGACTTATATGGAGCAGGACAACAACCTGCGGATGACTGGACACTTGCATCACATTGAGCCTAAACGGGTGAAGGTGATTGTTGAAGAAGTCCGGGAAGCTCTGACTCAGGGAAAATTGCTGAAAATGTTGGGTTCGCAAGAACCTAGATATTTGATTCAGTTTCCTTATGTCTGGTTGGAACAGTATGGTTGGATGCCGGGACGCCCTCGCATTCCGGGAAACAATTTGACTGTAGATGAAAAAAAATATCTCGAAGGCAAAATTCCTCCGAATCCGCCAGACGCTCAACTGATCAATTCTTTTCAGTTTATGGAGTTGATCGAGTTTCTGCACAGGCGATCGCAAGAAGAGATGTCTCCAGAAAGGCGAATGCCTTTGAGCGAAGCTCTAGCAGAACACATTAAGCGGCGCTTGATCTATTCTGGGACAGTAACTCGCATTGATTCTCCTTGGGGAATGCCGTTTTATGCCCTCACCCGCGCTACTTACTCTCCGGCAGAGCAGGAAGAGCGGACATTTACTATGGTTGAGGATACGGCTAGATATTTCCGGCTGATGAAGGATTGGGCGGAAAAACAACCGAAGGTGATGCGAATTATGGAGACTTTGGATATTCCGCCGGAACGGCTCGACCAAGCCCTTGAGGAATTAGATGAAATTATTCGCAATTGGGCCGATCGCTATCACAAGCGGGGCGAACCGACGATGATTTTACAAATGGTTTTTGGGCCGCAAGACGACGCTTAGTTTGATTAACTATTAATCATTAGTCATGAGTTGATTGCTTAAGACTAATGACTAATGATTAATAGCTAATAAGCTGTTACGCATTTAAATTGGAAAATCGGGACAGGCTAGAAGCCCGTCCCACAAGAGTTTTATTGATTTTTGACACACAGTTTAAATGTAGAACAGCTTAACTCGCGAGGTCGAAACCGGGTTTCTCTGGTAAAATACTGCGTTAAGGCCTTGAATTCTCGTAATAAACCGGGTTTTTTGGGTCGAGAATGCGTCCAGGATTAACTAAGCTAAAAAAGTTCTCCAGATCGCAGCTAAAACGATCGCTGCGATCGCTCCTATGAGTGTATTGAAAAAATTTACCACTTCGTTGGTCAGCCACTCAAACTTTGATTGCACCGTCGCGCCAATCACGCTCTCGATGTTCGTGGCAATAAAAGCTGCAATAACACAAAAAAGAATTCCTGTCAAGTCAATTAAACCGACGGCCCAACTCAAAAGCGCGATCAGAATTGAGCCGACAATACCTGCGATCGTTCCTTCCAAACTTACTGCCCCTTCAGTACCCCTAGGTACGGGCTGCAAGCTGGTAATCAAAAAAGTCCGCTTCCCGTAAGCTTTGCCGATTTCGCTGGCGCAGGTATCGGAAAGTTTGGTGCAAAAACTCGCCGCGTAACCCAGCAATAACAGGGAAATAGCATCTTGTGGCACAGGCATCTTGCCTGTCTCTGCTAAAATAGACATCTTGCCTGTCTCTGCTAAAACAGACATCTCGCCTGTATCTCCTAAAATAGATAACGCCAAAACTCCCAAAGCGCTCATAGTGGCGGTTAAAGCAGAACCCCAGACATTTTCGGGGCCTCTGGCGCCTGAACGCTTTTCGGCTATGCCTTCTGCTTCTTTTTGGGCTTTGCCGATGCGGGTAACTCCCGATCCGACAAGAAAGTAAAACATCACGACAGCATAGCCTCGCCATCCCAAACAGCCCCAGATGAGGACGCCCAATACCCAGCCGTGAAATTGGCCAGCGGGAGTGAGTAATTTTTTAGGAGCAATGGTGGCGATCGCGAGTAAAAATGTATTTAGGGCGATCGCCACCAACCAAGGATTAGACCAAGATAAATAATTAAAGAACAATTCTGAATTCTGCATTTAGTACCTCCATGAACCAAGTCTTATTTCATCTTGCCTTCCCCGTGACCGATATTGCCCAAACCAAAGCGTTCTATGTAGACGGGCTCGGCTGCGAACTCGGTCGCGAATCGCCTAATTCTGCGATTATGGGTTTGTGCGGCCATCAAATTGTCGCCCACGTCAGCCACGAACCTTTAACATCTCAGCGAGGCATCTATCCCCGGCATTTTGGGTTAATTTTTACTTCTGAAGCTGACTGGGAAGGGTTGCTAGAAAAAGCCCAGCAAAACAACTTAAATTTCTATCAAGAACCGAGACGGCGATTTGTCGGTCTACCTACAGAACACCGTACTTTCTTCTTAGAAGACCCTTTCCACAATATACTTGAGTTCAAGTATTACTGTGAAGCTGAAGCAATTTTTGGCCGCAGCGAATACGCTGAAGTCGGGGATGCTGTTTGATTGCTGCGCGAAATAACAACCATTTGCAGCATATCAACTTTCGGATTGAATCAAATCACCTGCTGGTGGATGTCGCCCTATAACTTTGTCAGCAGTACGAATATTAATAACTCTTTCTCGATTTAAGACTAATGCTGTAACTGTAGCTCGTCCAATTGTAGTTAAACCAACTATTGATAATTCATCCTCCGACCATACAAAATGTTCGTTCCAGGTATCTTGTCTGGGATTAAACAATGGTACTTCTACACTCGACTGGGTATCTATGGCTGTAGTTTTATCGGATTTTTGACGGTTGCAATGAAAGCAAGCTAATGCCAAATTGTCAATATTGTTACTCCCTTTTTTATTGAGAGGAATGATGTGCTCGATCGTAAACTCTACATACTGCCATTGTTCGGAAGCATGGCAATATTCACACAGACAGTTGGCTCTCTGACGAACTTGATTTTGGATATTCTCAGGAATTTGACGGCGAGCTGACATTTCTATACTGTAGGCTGAATCTGGCCCAAGAAAAGATTGCGGACAGTTCGATTGACGAAACTGAGGTAATCGTCGATTTCTTCGTAAAGATTCAGTTCTTGGTCTTCTTCGGGATTGAGTTGCAAATTTTGTTGTTTTTCCAACAGTTCTTCTATGCGATTTTTGACTGTTGTAGAGGCTCGGAAAATCGGTATTCCTTCCACTAATTCAATGCGAACGGCTCCTTCTATAGGGAGAGTATCTCGCAGCTTTTCCAGTTTTGGCAGGACGATCATAATTGTTGATTTTATGGGTTTCAATCAAGATTATATCAATAAATTTTAAATCCGTCTAGGTAGACTCAAAAAGACCGAATGCCGAACCCCTACTTTTTTAAAAAATCGGTGTTTTAAAAGCAGAGCGTTTTACTTTACAGCCAGCTATTTATCAATCTTTAATGGTTCTGAAAGTGCTTCAGCGACCGCTTTTAAACTGCTGGAATGCCTCGCCATCATGGCATGGGCGAAAACAGACAATTTTACTTCTTTTGCAGCAGATATTTGGGAACTAGAAGCAGGTACGATGATGAAATCCCAATCTGTCCAAATCGAAGTAAAATTGAGCTTTTCCAACAAGGCCGCATCTCGATTTAAATCTTCCAGAAAAGCACTGCCAGGACGCATTTGGATGCAGCCTTTTCCCCAGAGACTGTAAGCCATCCAAGTACCGCTGTGAGGAGAAGATATCGCAATAAAGCGCTGCACTCGGTTAATGCCCCCTAACCTTTGCAGGTAGTAGCGAGTTACTAAACCGCCCATGCTCAATCCTACTATATCGAGAGGCTGTTCGGGCGCAAAGGTTTTGTCTATATAATCTGCTATTTGTTGGGCTAATTCGTCTATGCTGGCGTTGCCCCAATGGGGTGAGAGATTGAGGGTATAGACTGACCATCCCAGTTTGGTCAGGTAGGCAGACATTTTGTGAAAAATTCCCGATTTTCTGAAGATTCCGTGAATTAGCAAGACTGGGTTGCGGCGGAAATTGCTATTCATTTTTAAGTGGGAATTTTATTTTCTATAGGTGCTTTGAGTTCTTCAACTATTGCGTTAATACTTAGGGGTTCTGTCACCATTTGGCGGTGCAGCAAAACATTGACTTTAATTTCTTTACCTACTGGCATTTGGGAGCTGTTCGCCGGTACAATCATTATGTCAAATGGCGTCCACATGGATGTAAAGTTTATGCGTTTGAGCATGGTCACATCTTGATTTAAATCGCGTAGCAAGCCACTATCGGGGCGCATATCCAGGTATCCTGGTAGGCGTAGGGAATAGGCGGTGAGGGTGCCGTGGTGGGGGGATGATAGGGTGATGAAACGCTGTACGCGGTTGATTCCTCCGAGTCGCTGGACGTAGTAGCGACTGACGATGCCGCCCATGCTATAGCCTACTATGTCTAAAGATTGTTCTGGATCGAAGGTTTCAGAGATGTAGTCTGCGAGTTGCTTGGCGAGTAAGTCGAGCCCGAGGCTACCGTCGTTGGGGGTGAGGTTGAGGCTGTGGACTGACCATCCGAGTTGGGTGAGGCGGGCGGACATTTTGTTGAAAATAATCTTTGTGTCCCAGATGCCGTGTATGAGGATGACGGGATTGCGATCGAGCGAACTGTTCATTTGAAAAGAAAATTGCTTGCTAATTACAGCATAAATCACTCCCCTAGGGAGTTTTACCCCTACTAGGACAGCTAGGGAATCGGATCGAGGTACGATCGGCAATTAGTGGGAATCGCTAACAAATTCTGAGATACTTGTAAATAGGGCTTGCTGAAAAAGTTAGAAAACAGCATTTAGAAAGATGAGTGAATTCGAGTTCTCCTCGGCAATATAAGTTT
>NZ_JAUBTS010000013.1:119014-145131 GCF_036705105.1 Microcoleus sp. B9-D4 | reverse complement strand
TCGCTTCTGTGATTTATTGCGTAAGCGTTGCTTGCCGTAGGCGTCGCATCCCTCTTTAAAAACTGTCCGGAGTATTGATGAAAGCGAAACCGGAACACCGCAAGGGGGAATCATCAGCCCCTTATTGGCGAATATCGCACTGCATGGAATGGAGAAGGCACTAGGGGTCATCTACGAGAAAAGCGGAGGGTCACGAGGAAAACGGATTGTAGTCAGATACGCCGATGACTTTGTTCTTCTCTGCGAAACCCAAGAAGACGCCAATAAAGCTAAGGACGAAATAATCCACTGGTTATTAGAGAGGGGTCTGAGCTTCTCTGAAGAAAAGACCAGAATCGTTCATATGACAGAAGGGTTTGACTTCTTGGGATGGAACTTCAAACATTACAAAGTGTCTGACAGAAAATCAGGGTACAAACTACTAATCAAACCAAGTGCCAAATCCATCAAAAACATCCGCGACAAACTCCGACAAATCTGGCTCTCTAACCGGGGCAAGGAAATTGGGGCAGTGATTACAGAGCTGACTCCCGTTGTCAGAGGATGGGCAAATTACCACCGAAAGATGGTAGCCAGCGAGGTCTTTCACGAACTCGACAAATGGATGTTCGACCGTGCTAAGAAATACGCCAAACAGAGACACCCAAACAAAAGTGACAAATGGAGAAACCAACGCTATTTCGGACGATTCAATCATGATAGGGAAGATAATTGGGTATTTGGAGACCACCAAACAGGGGCGCATGTCCCAAAATTCTCTTGGTTCCACATCGAACGACACACCCTGATACCTGGTGATTATTCCCCAGATAATCCTGACCCTGACGTACAAGGATGGTTCAGCAAAAACAGGGCAAAACAAGCCAAGGACTATAATAAGTCGTGGCAAAAAATAGCCAAGAGACAAAACCATGTGTGTCCGAGGTGTGGTAACTCGCTATTCAACGGCGAGAACATACATAAACACCACTCGACCCCCAAAGCAATCGGAGGAAAGGACACATACTCCAATTATCAACTTGTCCATCTAATGTGTCACCAGCAAATCCATCATGAGAAGACACTGTGATTTGCTTGAGCCGTGTGCAGGGAAACTTGCAAGCACGGTTCTTAGGGGGGAAGGGGACAGCAATGTCCCTGCCCTACCCGACTACTGGAGTACAAGAATGGGTAATAACCCAGAAATGCCAAATAAGGTAGCTAAACTCCTGAAAAAGCAAAAAGGGAAATGTACCCACTGTGGATTGTTTTTCCGTGAAGACGATGTGATGGAAATTGACCACAGAATCCCTAAATCGCAAGGTGGAAAGGATTCTTACGATAATTGGCAACTCCTTCACAGACATTGCCACGACACAAAGACAGCTATTGATGGCAGTCTCGGCAACCAATCTGGCTGCAATAGTGCCAAGCCTAAGCCCATCAGAAGACTTGAAAAAGTCTATGATAAATGGGTAATGAGGTATGCGTAACAAGCACCAAAGCATTGAGGAGCCGTGTGAGGTGAAAGTCTCATGCACGGTTTTGAAGACCAGCGGGACTGGTGACAGTCTCGCTGAGTTTAATGAGTTCTATATTGACTCCGATGGTCACGCCGAACCTAGCCCCAAGTTTTATCGAACGAGTGAAAAACGGTTGAAATTTAGACAGCGCCATGTTTCTCGCAAAAAGAAAGGCTCTGCCAACCGCAAGAAAGCCATTAATCGACTAGGGCGAGCACACCTCAAAATAAGCAGGCAATCGTGTTGCAACACGCTAAGAGACTAGCGCGTTGCGTTACCCAATCTAACGATTTGGTCGCCTAGGTCGATTTGAGGATTAAAAACCTAGTTAAAAATCACTGTCTCGCTAAGTCGATTAATGATGCTGGTTGGTATCAGTTCAGGAAGTGGTTAGAGTATTTTGGAGTGAAGTTTGGGAGGGTGACAGTCGCTGTCAACCCAGCCTATACATCTCAAGAATGCTCTAGCTGCGGTGCAATAGTTAAAAAATCTCTGTCTGTAAGAACCCATGCTTGTGAATGTGGACTTGTTATGGACAGAGATTGGAATGCCGCTGTTAATATCCTGAAATTAGCATTAAGTACGGTAGGGCATACCGGAACTTGGGTCAAAGACTCGAACGCTTTGGGAGATTCGACCTCTACTTTGGCTGGAGCAATCCTGTCTGAGCAAGTTGGATCTGCGAACAAAGAATCCCCACGCCTTTAGGCCCGGGAGTGTCAACACTGCGATAAGTATATCTACCGTCAAAACTTTTTAGACCGCCAACAAACGAATGCTCAGGCGGTCGATCGCAAAACGAGAAACAAGTTGGGATTAATATTGGCAAGGTTAATCAACCAGTCCCGAACCCACTCCGACGCTCAGAACCGGGTTTTTTAAGTCTTATTGAAGGTTTGGACGAATTAAGGGGGTTGAAAAAACCTGTTTCAGCGTCCAGGACGAGCGTCGAAACTAGGGTCGTCCAGGGGTTTGTCGCCGATGTAAAGCGAGGGTTTTCTCATAAACGAGCTTATGGTTAAAAGCGTATAAACATAAAATTGGCGCGATGTCTGTATTAATCCTGATTTTGGGGAAATATGGGGAAAATAGCGATTTTGGGGGGGACTTTTGACCCGGTTCACTGGGGTCATGTGTTGGTAGCCGAGACGGCTGCAAGTCAATTTGCTCTCGATCGAGTCATTTGGGTACCGGATCGCTCTCCTCCTCACAAGTGGCGCCCGGATTTGGCAAGTTTTGAGCAGCGGCGGGAAATGCTGGCTTTGGCGATCGCCGATCGCCCAGACTTCGTAATTTCGCCCCTGTCGGCAAATCCCTCCGACAGTTCTTTTGCGATCGACACCCTGCTGTATTTGCAAAAATTGTATCCAGGCGATCATCGCTGGTACTGGATTATTGGTAGTGACGCACTCCTTAGTCTTCCCAAATGGCACCGGTGCGCCGAAATTGCCGGGTTGTGCGACTGGTTGGTGGCCCCACGTCCGACTCACGGAGATCGAGTGACAGCAGAAAGCGGGGAGATGGGGGGACTGTCCGAGTGGGGAGATTGTCCCGGTGGAAAACCCCTCGATTCCGGGGGGGACAGGATGCAGGTTCAGGCGAATGCTGTGGGCAGACGAGTTGCCGAACAAATGGCTCTTTTGGACGTGGAAATTCGCTGGGAAGTGCTGTCCCTGCGTGCGATCGAGATTTCGTCGAGCCACATCCGCCGCTGCTGCGCCGAAAGGATCGACCTCCGCTACTTAGTCCCGGAAGTTGTCGGGACTTATATTGCAGCCCATCAGCTTTACCAGTAACCAGCGGCAGAAAGCCTAATGCCTTCTGCCTTGCAATTTCAGCCTTCTAGAAAAGTTCAAGCTTTTTTGATCGACACAAAAAGTTAGAAAGGATCGACCTTTGCGATATGATCTTGTCTCATAACTCAATTCTTAAATTTTTCCAAAATTTAAGCCTAAGCTAAGGGCTGCCATCGTTAGGAGGTACTAAAGTGATTCGAGTCGCGATCAATGGTTTTGGACGTATCGGGCGCAGTTTTGCGCGCTGCTGGCTGGGCAGAGAAAACAGCCAGCTAGAGTTGGTAGCTATTAATGACACTTCCGATCCCAGAAGTAATGCTCACTTGCTCAGATACGATTCCATGATGGGAACGTTGAAGAATGTGGACATCAGTGCGGATGAAAATTCCATTACCCTAAATGGGAAGACAGTTAAATGCGTGAGCGATCGCAACCCGCTAAACTTGCCTTGGAAAGATTGGGGTATTGATCTGATTATTGAAGCGACCGGCGTCTTCGTTGACCAAGCTGGTGCATCGAAGCATATCACTGCCGGCGCTAAAAAAGTGCTAATTACCGCTCCCGGCAAGGGTTCTGAAGTTGGCACTTATGTGATGGGAGTCAACCACCACAACTACAAGCACAGTGACTACACAGTCATCAGCAATGCTAGCTGTACTACTAACTGTCTAGCTCCTGTACTGAAAGTGCTGCACGAAAATTTTGGCATCGTCAAAGGCATGATGACCACTACCCACAGCTATACTGGCGACCAGCGCTTGCTGGATGCCAGCCACCGCGACTTGCGGCGGGCCCGGGCTGCTGCAATGAATATTGTGCCGACTTCTACCGGAGCAGCCCAAGCTGTGGCTTTGGTGATTCCCGAATTGAAGGGCAAGTTAAATGGTATTGCCATGCGCGTGCCGACTCCCAATGTGTCCGTAGTGGATTTTGTGGCTCAGGTAGAGAAAAAGACTTTTACCGAGCAAGTAAATCAAGTCTTCAAAGAAGCTGCCTCTGGCTCCATGAAAGGGATTTTGGAGTACAACGATTTGCCTCTTGTTTCTTGCGATTATCGCGGAAGTGATGCTTCTTCGATTCTCGATTCCAGCTTGACGCTGGTGATGGATGGCGACATGGTAAAGGTTTTGGCTTGGTACGACAATGAGTGGGGCTACAGTCAGCGGGTGGTTGACTTGGCTGAATTGGTCGCCGAACGTTGGGAAGCCTAGTACCCGAAGGCAGAAGGCATTAGTCATTCGGCAGAAGGTAAAAAATGCTGATATTTTTTACTTTTGAGTCGATTTCTAGCTAACTGGTTATTTCTGTTTTCGAGCGGTAGAGACTTTTGGCAGCCGATAGTTGGCGAGTACAAAATGAAATATCGTAGGGAGACTGCAGTGGGCAATGGTGTCAACTTAAGCTTTTTGTCCACCAGTCCTCCCGCCCACCCGTTAGTCCGCCAGGGAATGAATTCCACGGGGCTTATAGCTAAAGTCCTCGCTATGAGGACTCATGAGTTTTTTAGTCCTCATAGCGAGGGCTTTAGCTTTGAGGCTCTTGTTTCAACCCCTGTCGGACTATCGGTGGTACGTTAAGTTGACACCTATGGGCAGTGCGGTGTCCCTACCCGATATCTGTGGGAGACGGCAGTGCGGTGTCCCTAGGATATCCTTATGCTGCTACTCCCAGCTATCGAACTTTTTGCAATCATACTTCGATCAGGCTTTCGAGTCTGCTTGATGATAAATTTGTTGTTTGTTTGTAGTAACCGCTTAAACTTGCTGTGGTAAGTTTTCGGAAAATCCCAAAGATTAAAAAAATAAAAATTCCGACTATAAAAGTTAAACAACTGGAAAAATTGCAACAGCTACGGTGTAGTTTTCAAAGCAAAATGTGATATGAAAAAAGCGTTAATTAGCGGTATATCAGGTCAGGACGGAGCTTATCTAGCTAAACTTTTGCTCGCTCGAGGTTATGAAGTTTGCGGCACATCCAGGGACGCCCAAATGTCTAGTTTCGGAAACCTAGCCCGTTTGGGCATCCGAGACAGAGTAAAACTAGAATCCATGTCTCTCAACGATTTTCGCAGCGTTTTGCAAGTGCTTGCCAAAATAGAGCCAGATGAGGTGTACAATCTAGCAGGTCAAAGTTCCGTCGGTCTGTCTTTTGAACAGCCCGTAGAAACCCTCGAAAGCATTGCCACAGGCACATTGAATCTCTTAGAAGCAATTCGGTTTACAGGTGACCAAATCAAACTTTACAATGCCAGTTCTAGCGAATGTTTTGGGGATACCGGAGGCAATCCAGCGGATGAAAATACGCCTTTTCGCCCCAGAAGTCCTTACGCGGTGGCGAAAGCAACGGCATTTTGGGAAGTAGCGAATTATCGGGAAGCATACAATTTGTTTGCGTGTTCTGGTATTCTGTTCAATCACGAGTCGCCGCTGCGGCCGGAGAGGTTTGTTACCCAAAAAATTGTATCTGTTGTGTGCCGAATTGCTGCGGGTAGTTCCGAAAAACTGCATTTGGGAAATATTTCAGTGCAGCGGGACTGGGGTTGGGCGCCGGAATATGTGGAGGCGATGTATTTGATGTTGCAGCAGGAAGAACCGGACGATTATGTAATTGCCACGGGTGTAAGCTATCCTTTAGAGGAGTTTGTGCAGACAGCGTTTGTTTCTGCGGGTTTGGATTGGCAGGAACATTTAGTAACCGATGCGAGTCTCTACAGACCGACGGAGATTGCTGTAGGGAGGGGAAATCCGGGTAAGGCGAAGCAAAAGTTGGGATGGGAGGCGAAGTATAAAATGCCAGATGTGGTGCGGATGATGGTAGAAGCGAGGATGGGTAAGGTTTGAAGAGTGTTTCAGAAAAGATAGCTCTTTGTTTGGAATAAATACCTGTTCTGAATTATCAGCGGTTGTGTACCATTTTCAAGATGTAAAAAAATGCAAGTAGTTATACTAGCCGGCGGTTTGGGGACACGTCTCCGAGAAGAAACAGAATTTCGTCCCAAGCCCCTAGTAGATGTGGGGGGGCATCCGATTCTCTGGCACATTATGAAGACCTATGCCCATTACGGTTTCCGGGACTTTATTGTGTGTTTGGGCTATCGCGGCAACATGATTAAGGAGTATTTCCTGAATTATGAAGCTATGAATAATGATTTTACTATTTGCCTGGGCCGGCAAAATCAGATTGCCTATCACGAGGAACACCGCGAGCAAGATTTTAAGGTGACGCTGGCTGAAACGGGCCCGGACACTATGACTGGGGGGCGGGTAAAACGTGTGGAGAAATACATTACTGATGATACCTTTATGGTGACATACGGTGATGGAGTTGCTGATATCGATATTGGAGCTTTGGTGGATTTTCATAAGGCTCATGGTAAGCTGGCAACTGTTAGTACCGTGCGTCCAATATCCCGATATGGTATTTTAGATGTAGACAGCCAAGGCAAAGTTCTGGAATTTACGGAAAAACCTCAAATAGATGGCTGGGCTAGTGCGGGATTTTTGGTACTTCACCGCAGCATATTTGAGGCTTTGAGTGGGGATGATTGTTTTTTGGAGCGAGAGCCACTAGAGCGGTTAGCGGCCCAGGGACAATTGATGGCGTACCGCCACGAAGGTTTCTTCTTTGCGATGGATACTTACCGCGAGTATAAATATTTGAATGAACTTTGGGATAATGGAGAGGCTCCTTGGAGGGTGTGGGAATGAGTGAGTTTTGGCGCGATAGATCGGTATTGGTGACAGGTTGCACTGGCCTTTTGGGTAACTGGTTAGTGGCTGAGTTGCTGGAAAGAGGGGCTTTGGTAACGGGATTAGTCCGTGACTTGGTTCCCCAATCCCGACTGTATGCTGGAGAGTGGTATCGGCAAATTAATATCGTGCGCGGTTGTGTCGAAGATTTGCCAACGGTAGAACGAGCAATCAATGAGTATGAAGTCGATACGGTGTTTCACTTAGCAGCTCAGACAATTGTGGGAGTTGCAAATAGAGAGCCTGTTGCAACTTTTGAAACGAATATTAAAGGTACTTGGAATATTCTAGAAGCTTGTCGCCGCGTCGGTGGTGTGACTCGAATTGTCATAGCATCCAGCGATAAAGCCTATGGAGACCAGCTAGTGTTGCCTTATAGCGAAACAACTTCGCTGCAAGGAGAACACCCTTATGATGTTTCTAAAAGCTGTGCTGATTTAATCAGTCGGGCTTATTACGTCAGTTATGGTTTGCCCGTGTGCATTACTCGCTGCGGCAACTTTTACGGCGGCGGAGACTTGAATTTTAATCGGATAGTTCCATCTACAATTCGATCGGCATTACGAGAAAAGCCGGTAGTCATCCGCAGTGATGGCACTTTTATCCGGGACTATTTTTATGTGAAGGATGGAGTTTTAGCTTATCTCCATTTGGCGGAGCAGATGGATAGGAAAGAAATTTTGGGAGAAGCATTTAATTTCAGCAACGAGTTGCAAATTTCTGTGCGGGGAATGGTAGATAATGTTTTGAAATTGATGGGTAAGAGTCATTTAGAGCCAGTCGTATTGAATCGGGCCAAGAATGAAATCAAACATCAGTACCTCTCGGCAGATAAGGCGCGAAAAATGCTCGCTTGGGAATCTAAGTATCCTCTAGAAGAAGGGTTGAAAGAAACAATCGAGTGGTATGAACAATTTTTGATGGATGAAAATCCCTGTGTCATCAGCGTGTGATTGACCGTACTCAAAACTCAAAACTTTTAAAGGGGGCTAATTCTGTGCCATCTAAATGTCGTTTTTGCAGTCACCCATTGGAGTATACTTTTGTAAATCTGGGGATGTCGCCGCTCGCGAATGCTTTTCTATCTCAAGAACATCTCAATTGTGCAGAGAAATTTTATCCTCTTCATACTTATGTCTGTGGCAATTGTTTTTTAGTGCAGTTAGAAGAGTTTGAATCCCCGGATAGCATCTTTAGCGATTATGCTTATTTTTCTTCCTATTCAGACTCTTGGCTGCGGCACGCCAAGAATTACACTGATTTGATGGTGGAGCGCTTTGGATTTGACGCAAACAGTCAGGTAATTGAACTCGCTAGCAATGATGGCTATTTACTCCAGTATTTTCAGCACAAAGGAATTCCCGTATTGGGGATTGAACCGGCTGCAAATGTAGCTAAGGTGGCTGAGGAAAAAGGGATTCCAACTTTAGTCAATTTTTTTGGCGTGGAAACGGCTAAAGAGTTGGTTTCAAAAGGCAAGCAGGCTGATTTGTTGTTGGGAAATAATGTGTTGGCTCATGTGCCTGACTTGAATGATTTTGTGGCGGGGATGAAAATTATCCTGAAATCAAACGGCGTCTTGACAATGGAGTTTCCTCATGTATTGCAACTAATTAAAAACAATCTGTTTGACACGATTTACCACGAGCATTTCTCTTATTTTTCCCTGTTGACGGTTGAGAAAGTTTTTGCAACTCACGGTTTAACTTTGTTTGATGTGGAGGAATTACCGACGCACGGGGGTTCTCTGCGGATTTACGGGAGGCATGAGGATTTTGAGAGTATAGCAGTTGGCGATCGCATTTCCCAACTGAAATCTAAGGAAGTGCAAGCAGGGCTAAATCAGATTGAAATTTATGTAGGATTTGGCGAACAGGTTAAGTCTACGAAGCGCCAAATGCTCAGTTTCCTAATTGATGCCAAAAATCAGGGCAAATCAATTGCGGGTTACGGGGCACCGGCGAAGGCTAATACGCTGCTGAACTATTGCGGTATCCGCACGGATTTGATTGATTATACGGTGGATTTAAGCCCGCACAAGCAGGGTTTGTTTTTACCGGGGACTCAGATTCCGATATATCATCCAGATAAAATTCGGGAGACTAAACCGGATTATTTGGCGATATTGCCTTGGAACATTAAGGATGAGATAGTAAGTCAGATGGATTACATCCGCGAGTGGGGAGGCAAGTTTGTGGTGCTGATTCCGCAAGTGGAGGTGATAGGGTGAAGTTCACTGAAACTAAGCTGAAGGGAGCTTATGTTATTGAGGTAGAACCCCTAGCAGATGAGAGGGGATTTTTTGCCCGCAGTTGGTGTCAAAAGGAGTTTGCAGAACATGGTTTGAATCCTAACCTAGTGCAGTGCAATATTTCTTTTAACTTGAAAAAAGGTACTTTGCGGGGGATGCACTACCAAGCTGAACCTCACGGGGAAGCAAAGTTGGTTAGATGTATTAAAGGTGGGATTTATGATGTAATTATCGATTTGCGTCCCGATTCTCCTACTTTTAAAGAGTGGTTTGCAGTAGAGCTAAACTCGGAGAATCGCAAAATGATATATATTCCTGAAGGTATGGCTCACGGCTGTCAAACTTTGGCAGACAATACTGAGGTTTTTTACCAGATGTCGGAGTTTTATTACTCGGAATTAGCCAGGGGAGTGCGCTGGGATGACCAGAATTTTAGTATTGATTGGCCGGAGATATCTGTGCGCGTAATTTCAGAAAAAGATCGAAATTTCCCGGATTTTGTGCTATGAAAAAAGTCCTGGTTACGGGTGCGGGGGGTTTTGTTGGCAGACATTCGCTTCCTACGCTGGTGGAACGGGGGTTCGAGGTTCATGCTGTCGCTTCTAAGACTTTGCCGGCTTTAAGTTCTGACTGTACGTGGCATCTGGCCAATTTGTTAGATCATACATCCATTAAAGAGCTAGTTTGTAAAGTAAAGCCAACACATTTGTTGCACTTTGCCTGGTGTTATACTGTACCCGGTCAATATTGGAAATCTGAAGATAACTTTTTGTGGGTGCAGGCAAGTTTGGAATTATTGAGGCAATTTCGAGAGCAAGGTGGCGAGAGATTAGTGATGGGCGGAACCTGCGCCGAGTATGATTGGAAGTATGGTTATTGCTCGGAATTTATAACGCCGAGAAATCCAGATACTCCCTACGGTATTTGTAAAAAAGCTTTGCAGGAGATTGTGAATTCCTATTCCGAGACGACAAACCTCAGCAGTGCTTGGGGACGTATTTTCTTTCCCTACGGTGCTTACGAGTACCCAAATCGGCTGGTTTCTTCAGTCATTCTTTCTCTGTTAAAGGGAGAGCCTGCTCGCTGCTCTCACGGTAATCAAATCCGGGATTTTCTGTATGTACAGGATGTGGCTGATGCTTTTGTGGCTCTTTTGGAGAGTGAGGTGACGGGTGCTGTTAATATTGGATCGGGACGGCCGATCGCCATTAAAGATGTTGTTTATAAAATAGCTGATCTAATCGGGCGATCGGATTTAGTGCAGTTAGGTGCTATCCCGTCGGCTGCAAAAGAAGCGCCTTTGTTAGTGGCTGATGTGACCCGTTTATCTAATGAGGTGGGTTGGCTATCAAAGTTTAATTTGGAAATCGGATTAAGGCAAGCTATAATCTGGTGGGAAAAGCAGCTTTTGTCCTCAAAAACTGGTGTCTAAGATTCGTTACCTAAATACAATTATAACTAGGACAAACCATGAAATTAACGCTAGATACAGATGCCCAAAAATTGATTCAAGAAATAAACGGTGAGTGTCAAACTATCCCGCTCTATTCTAAGGAAGCTTTTGAACTCATTTCTCACTACTGGGTGAAATTAGGCTGGAATCAAAAATATACCTACAATTTCAGTTGGCTGGGACGGCCAATCATTCAACTCCCTGAAGACATGATGCGGATTCAGGAAGTTATCTATCAGGTTAAACCAGATGTAATTATTGAAACCGGGGTGGCTCACGGAGGCTCCCTGATTTATTACGCTAGCCTGTTTAAAGCAATGGGCAAGGGTAGGGTTGTAGGAATTGATATTGAAATTCGCCCCCACAACCGGAAGGCGATAGAGGAACACGAACTGTCATCGTTCATTACTTTAGTGGAAGGTAGTTCTACAGATACCAGTATTGTAGATCAGGTGAAAAAACTGGTAAATCCAGGGGAGACTGTCTTGGTGAGTCTTGACTCGTGTCACACAAAACAGCACGTTGCTGACGAGTTAGAGGCTTATTGCAGTTTGGTGACACCAGGCTCCTATATAATTGCCACGGATGGGATTATGAAGGATTTGGATGATGTGCCGCGCGGGAATCCTGAGTGGAAGTGGGATCATCCTACTGCGGCGGCTGCTGAGTTTGCAGAAAAGCATCCTGAGTTTATGTTGGAGCAACCTAAATGGCCGTTTAGCGAGAGCGATTTGACAGAGAATGTGACTCACTGGCCAGGGGCTTGGTTAAAGCGAAAATAACAAAATTAGACTCGTTTTGGCAAGTTTTCTAAGATTTGCATGAGCTCGTTGTAAATCACTTGCCAATCACAATCATAATTGCGAGTCATGGCATCAGGGTTATTCTCATCCTCAGTGATATATTCTTTAGATATCAACACTGGCGGTACAGCATTTTCTCGATAAACAGGTGAAAATGAGTCTTCAACCGCATCATAGTAAGCCTTATTTCCATGACCTACCCCAGGCTTGCTTGCTATCCAGGTTACAAAAGTCATTCCTGTTCCAAATGGTACTGCATACAGGTCGATTGCTTCAGCCCAGACAATGGTTTCATAAATGGGATGACCAATGGTGCTGTAAGTTTTAATTTCAGGCGGAAGGAGATTGAGGATAGGTTGTAAACAATCTTTCTCTAATGCCTCGATATGGGTCTCATTAGAGGCATTCTCTCTATCTCTTTCAGGTACAGACCAACCATCAAATACAACAGCTAAGTGAGGAAAGTTTGTATGCAAACTTTTAATAATGTTGGCTGTACCTTCTATTTGAGAAAACCAAGTTCTTTTATAGTTCCTAAGTGTAATCCACAATAAAGGAAAGTGATTCTTAGCCAGTTCTAGTTTTGTTAAAAAATATTGAGAACATTTTTTAACAGAAACTTGATAGATATTCTTGGCTAGTTCTTCTTCTATAAAAGTGTCTATGAGTCGCACGGCGAATAAGTTATGTTCTAGGATTTTTTTGAAAAAAATCTCATTCAAGCTATCTACATTCAAGCTATCTACGCGAATAATTTTATCGCACGGGATATTTGGAAAAATATCGTCGATCATAATATATTCATGGCAACCAATCAAGAATTTATCAATATTATTGAGGGTTCCATTATTATACAAATAGTAAATTCCTGATAATTCATTCCAGACATAATGTCCTACATTATAAGATATACCTAAAACAGCACCAACAACTTTTTTTTGTTGACAGATATAGGCTTGAAATTTTTGCCAATTACTCACAACATAACTTTTGAATAAATTAATTACACCTGTAAAATTTGCCATAGGAAAGTTGTCCAAAACAATCATCAGTTCTTGGTTAGGGAAATAAATACACTGCTTACTTCCCATCCAATCACCATACATTAAATAAAATACTTCTTTGCCCACAAAACGATATAATATAAATGGTCCCACATAAAATGATTGATTTGAACGCAGAATCTTGCCAGTGAAAGGGCAGACTGAATATACAAAACCTGTTTCTACTATACTTTGCTGTAAATTAATAGCTTTTTCCCACTGAAAATACCGAGACATTTTTGGATGTCTTTTTACTTTTCTGGAAAGCTGAAATCCTTCGCTTTCGTCAAAACTATTGATGTAAATTTCCTCCAAAGTAATATTGTTTTGCTTAATTAAGCCTAAATTCTCTACAGATAAACCTAGATTTTGCAAAAGCGATCGCTCTGAATCACTTAAACTCCAAAGATTAACAAATGTATATTGACTGCTATTGACAAAATATTCATAGGCTGAATTTTGACTTATTTCAGATGGGTAATACAGATTTACTGTATCAAGCGGTCTTAACTGATTTAAGCCATTCCATATTAAAGTGTATATTTTGGGTTCGTCATTTAATAGAATACGGGGAATATTTTGGAAACAAGCTATGGCCTCATTCATTCGATTGGCTTCTCCCAAACTAATAGCTAGCTGATGATAAATACTGATTGCTTCCTCAGGCTTTCCTTGTTTTGTCAAAGCTTCTACTAAACTCTTGTAGAAGGGGTGATGACAGGGGTATAATTCAATGGCACGACGATAACAATTGACAGCTTCTTCTAAACCAACGGTCATGTAGGAACTTTTCAACAACGTCTGAAATTCTGCTAAATCCTGCCGCCAAATTCTTAGCCCCAGTTCCCGACTGTGACCCGGAGTTTGTAACCACTGAATACAAGCTTGTTTTTCAGGTTCAGAAAGAGAACGTCTCAGATAAACTCTATACCATTCGACTGTATAAGCAGCATCATCGAGATGGGCGGTAGCTTGCAAAAAGGCTTGGTCATTGAGGAAACATACGAACGGTAATTCTGGGTCAAATAGTTGGTAGTCTTTATGGGTAACTTCGGCCAAGTTATATTCGGAAAAAAAGGTTTCTGGGTTCTCCATTACCCGCTGATAGATAGCTTCCCCTAGCTGATGGTGACATTCATAGGCTTCAGGATTCAGTTCTAGGGCACGACTGTATGTGGCGATCGCCTCATTCCAATTTTTTTGTTGTGATAGGAGTTTTCCTAACTGCTGGTAAAGTTTTTCAGTCAATCCGCGATAGACAGCGATCGCTTCCTCTAGTTTGCCTTCTTGTTGCAGTTGGTTTGCCTTGTTGACTTCTGTTACAGTAATTTCTGAGTTCATCTTACTTTCGTTTTTGGGGGCTAACAATTTTTAGGAGTTATGTTTTCCGACACAGACTCTAAATTTCTCTGAGTAGTTATTGTTTACGATCTTAAGAAAAATTGATATTTGTTACCTTTACTTCCCACGAATAATTAAAATCTGTTCGGGTTCAACGAATTGATAATTTTTAGAGTTTCATTGTAAACAATTCTCCAATCGAAATCATAATTTTGACAGGCTACTGATAAAATATAAGGTGAAGCTTGTTGATCGACGATACACTCAACAGGCACAAAGACCGGGGGTACGACATTTTCGCGACTATAAGTTACTTGTTCTCTCAGAGGTTCTCTATTTATTGAACTGTTTGCGTGCATCACACCGGGTTTATTAGCAATCCAGGAAACGGCGGTACTTCCTGATGAAAGTGGTATGACATATAAATCAATAGCATAAGCCCAGACAACTTTCTCATAGCTCATGCTACCAATTGTACTGTAAGTCTGAATATCAGGTGGTAAAATTTGTAAAATTTCTTGCTCCGTGGCTTTATCCTTAGCAATCATTAACTCTCCACGCTCATCCTCTCTTTCTATCCGAGACCAACCATCAAAGACAACTCCTAGACCAGGAAAATCCACCGCGAGACTTTTGATAATATTAACGATTCCTTCTACTTGAGAAACCCAAGATTTGTCATGGCTGCGAAGACCAAACCACAGCAAAGGAAAGTGTTTATTTTTTGCCCCCTCTACTTCAGCTAAGAATTGTGGAGAACACCTTTTTAATGAACCCTCGTAGACCCTAGTTGCCAGTGTTTCTCTAACAAAAACATTGTCAACTCTAACGGCTAAATAATTATTTTCAATAATAGCCTTAAACATACTTTTTTTATCCGAAATTCTGATTATCTTGTCAGCAATTTCGGGGAAAGCATCAGCGACATTAAAATACTCATTTGGTTCGATTAAAATTTTGTCCAGTTTATGCAAAAGACCATTATCTGACAAAAATTGAAGTCCAGTTACTTCATTCCAAAAATAGTGTCCTATGTTCGTCAGTAAGCCTAAAATTGCCACTACGCCTTTTTTCTGGGGTTTTGAGATATATTTGAGGCTGTGTTGCCAACAACTAACCATATAGCCTTTTAATCGGTTAATAATTGCTTGTTCAGAACCTTGGAGAAATGGATTGAGGTGAATAATTAGCTCTAAGCGGGGAAAATAAATAAACATCTTTGGTCCCCAAAAGTGTCCAACGATTAAATAATAAATTTCAGTTCCAACAAACCGATAATTCATCATGGGTAGCCATGCTACATCGTAAAAAGATTGTTCTGACCTAATAACCTGACCACTCACCGGACAAACTGAATAAATATAGCCTGTTTCTACGATAGTTTGCTGATATAAATTAGGTTGATTTAAATGGGATTGATATATAAATTGATAATTAGTTTGCTTGGGTAATTGTTGAGAAAGCCTAGTATTTGTATCATCAGAAAAATAATTAATATATATTTCTTCTAAAGTGAGATAATCTTTAGCAATTAACTGCAAATTTGCTAGTAAAAATCCCTCTTTTTCTAGGAGAGCTTTGTTCTCTTCGGTTAAACTCGAAAGGTTCATAATAGTATATTGACTGGTTTGAGTGAAGTATTGTTCAATAGCTTCGGGTTTAAGGTCAGTGGGATAATAGGAATCTGAGGCTTCTAGGGGAGCTAATTGATTTAATCCTCGCCAAAGCATCTCGTACATCTTTCCTTCGTTAAGGGGTGGATGGGTGGCTTGTTTAAAACAGGCTACTGCTTCTGCCATCTCACCCGCTTCGGCTAACTTAAGACTTAATTGATGGTAAAGAACCAGGGCTTCCTCATGTTTTCCCTGTTCTGTAAACACTTCTGCTAAGCGATAGTATGAAGAATGATGATTGGGAGACAATTCAAGGGCACGATGATAAAATTTTACAGCCTCTTCTAAACCAACTATCGTGAAGGAACGCTTTAGTAAATTCTGAAATTCTGCTAAGGTTTCTCGCCAAACTTTTAACCCCAATTCCCGACTATGACCCGGAGTTTGTAGCCAATTAATGCAACCTTGTTTTTCCGCTTCCGAAAGAAACCGTCTTAGATAAACTCTGTACCATTCCACTGTATAAGTAGCATCATCCAGGTGGGCGGTAGCTTGCAAAAAGGCTTGGTCATTGAGGAAACAGACGAACGGTAATTCTGGGTCAAATAGTTGGTAGTCTTTATGAGGATTCTTAGCCAGATTGTATTGAGAAAAAAAGGTTTCTGGGTTTTCCATTACCCGCTGATAGATAGCTTCTCCTAGCTGATGGTGACATTCATAGGCTTCAGGATTCAGTTCTAGGGCACGACGATATGTGGCGATCGCCTCATCTAGTCTTCCCTGCTCTACCAAAGTATTTCCTAACTGCAACCAGACTTCCCAGTTATCGGGTAGAATTTGCAAAAGATTGTGATAAGCTTCTACGTTGTCTGGATTGAGTTCTATAATGTGGCGGTAGGAGGCGATCGCTTCTGCTAAAGTGGACTGATTTCGCTGTTGCAGTGCATTGGCCAAGGCAGAATGAATCCAATCAGCATCAGGGTTCAACTCACTTGCACGGCGGTAAGCAGCGATCGCCTCATCTAGTTGACCCAATTTTGCTAAACTATTACCTAGTCCCACGTAAGTCCCAAAATGATCTGGGTTGAGTTCAAGCGCCCGGCGGAAGGCTGTAGCCGATTCTTCCCACTGTTGCTGTTGTGCTAGCGCATCCCCTAAGTGGTGGTAACTCCAACAAAAATCAGGTTTGAGTTCTATTGAATGACGGTAGGCGGTGACGGCTTCATCCCATCGATTCAGTTTCGCGAGGGTTTCTCCCATGTGGTGGTGTGTCCAGGGATCGTCGCTATTTAGCTCAAGTTTCCGATGGTAAGCAGCGATCGCTTCTTCTAGATTACCTTCCTCTTGCAATTGCCGATCCTTGTGGAATTCGCTCATAGCCGTATCATCCTTATATCTGTGATTACTTTTTATATACAAATATCAAATTATCAGTTGAAACTGAGTGGGGGTCGAGGGAGGGCGGGTTTCTTATCTTTTGACCTAGCCAAGATATCTTTAGTAAAACCCGCCTCTACTAAAAATTAGCATCCATTGGGAATTATCAAGACCGCATCGCTACTAAGGCAAAGCATGGCCCGTTAGCATGGTCGATCTGCTCAAAATTGACTTGAATGTCAGTTAAGCCAAAATACTTCAAACATGATAAAATATCCTCGCGACTCAGCCAGTGGCTAAAGGCGCTGCTACCTCCGCAGAAGCCTGCATACTCTAACGCCACTTGATATTCTTGGCGGTATGCTGTGTAATTAAATCCGTCATACTCAGTTGCTATTTGCGCCGTAAACTTGGGACTGAGGTGAGGTTGGTTGTGGATAATATCGCCGTCGTAATAGTGAGTCCAAATAAATACTTGGTCTGAGGCTTTAGCAATCAAAGAAATTAGCTCAACGGGGTTAGCCATGTGGTAAAGAATACCGCTAGCCAAGCAAACATCAAATTTCCTCTGGCTTGTCCGCAGGTGTTCTACACAGTCGCCGTACAGGAAATGTGCTTTTTGCAGTCCCATCACTTCTTTAACGATCAGGCATTTTAGGTAGGCGCGGCTGTTTGCCTCAACTGCTGTAATTGAAGCAGCTCCAAGTTTTTCCAGCATATAAGTGTGTCCGGCTTCGAGTGGCCCGAGTTCAACAATATCCTTGCCTTGAACTCCCTTTAATTGGTCAACAGCCCAGGTGATGCGGTTATCTTCAAACAGTGGAACAGTTCCAGCTACTAATGACGCATTCCCGGGAAATCTAGATGCCCACTCACCTTGGAAAATATTCAGTGCGTTCTGGCTACTCGGTGCTGACTTTATATAAGAATCGAGAACTTCCATACAGTTGCGTTTTGCTAGAGGTTAAGTGAATTTACAATTAGTTTGGGGACATTGCGATCGCCCCTTCTAGTTTACTCGCTCGCGGGTGTTATCGGAGCGCTTGAGTTCGATCGTCTTCGTTTACCTATTTTTGAAGTGATATTTATTGAACAGTCCTCAGATAGAGATTCATCAATGAACCAGCTCTAATTCTCATTTTGTTCTCTTGCCAGTTACATACCTCAAAGCATTCAAATTTTTATCTTAAATGATCGACATTTTTCATCCACAAAACCTTTTCTATTCAGCTACTGAAAACCAATTAATTGCTTGCTGCAACTCTTTTTCATCAATCGTTT
The DNA here is from genome assembly GCF_036705105.1 of Microcoleus sp. B9-D4. Lineage (NCBI taxonomy): Bacteria > Bacillati > Cyanobacteriota > Cyanophyceae > Oscillatoriales > Microcoleaceae > Microcoleus > Microcoleus sp. B9-D4. Next base: position 126,922 of record NZ_JAUBTS010000013.1, on the reverse strand, counting down.
TGGAAAAAGAGTTGAGCAGGTATCGTTCTTTATGTCGCTCTGTAGTAAAGGTACGTTTAGGAGATATAGTCTGTCCTTTATAGTCGTGACGAACTTCGATTATAACTCCAAATTCTTTCACAACACCTTTATAATACTTGATAGCAAATTCAAGTAGAACTTTGTTCTTGTACAGTTCTGTTAAAACTTCTGGATCTACAACGTATACGAATTCCTTGAGAAGCCATCTAGCCCCAAGACCTTTTTCCCAAAACTCGGAGAACCATACGCACAGGTGCATATAGTGATCTTCATTATAGTATTGCGTATGTCCGAAAATAAATCCTGCGTTGTGCCACATGAAGGGTGTCCAAAACTCTAAATGCGCTCCCTCAGTACAAACCCGGTTAATTTCTTGGAATATAGGTATGGGTGCAGGTGGAGTCAGATGTTCCAAGAAATGAGCAGAGTAGACATAATCTACGCTCCGGTTGGGAAATGGCAACTTCTCATTCTGCAAATCTATTACATAGTCAACTCCTGGTTGGTTGATGATATCTAACCCCAAAGTTCCTGGTTGTTTGTTGGACCCACAGCCTAGATCGAGCTTAAAATATTGCTTGGACACCTCATTTTCTGCGGTAACAATAGTTCTATGAGGAGCCTCTCTTGTTTCAGCTATGGCTACGCTTTTAGTCAATATTTTTCCTTGAATTTTAGCCTCAAAGATGACTCGACCTTTGTCGGTATAATCCAGGTTCACAACAAAACCACAGTTATCACTGTAGTATTGGGGAAACGCTGCGGCCACATCAGGGCGGGGATACCATGTAGTAATTGGTACGCAAGTATTTCCCACGCACACTGATACTTCATCTAGCATTCCTTCTTGCTTGCTCACAATCCATCCTTGGATTCTGAGTCCGCAGTCATCAGAACACGAATGGTCGATCGCCAAGATTAAATTATCGTCTTGCTCGATTGTCATAGCGTCTATCCGTAACTATTTTTTTATCGTTAGTTTAGTAATGGGTCATCCTCAGTGAGAGTGAGGTCAACATTATAGCGGTTCTTGGGTAGAGGAGGTACACAGTTCAACTTCAAAAGCTTGACAACACAGGGTTTCGGCGTAGTCCATCTTTATGAGAAAGGCTATAGTTATGCCCTGAGTCAATGGCACGGGGATGCGATCGACGTTTCTAGTTTACCCGATCGCGCGTGTTGGTCGATCGATTCAGTGCGATCGTCTTCGTGTGTTGATTTTTGGGGTAATATCTATTGTTAAGCTCGCTCGCTTAGGGCTTGGGGGCGATCGCCCATCTATAATAACTGGTGCGTGCGGGAACATCCTCAGAGGGCTGAAGTCTGATATCCTTGGCAAGGCAACGGCTTGAGTTGATTTTGAATTCATTGGGGGCGATCGGGCAAAACTTATTCTATTTAGTAGAATGAGGTGCCAAAGCCCGATCGCGACTGGCGTACAGTATCTTTTATTTTTTTTAAATATTATTAACTCAAGCACAGATGATTTTATAAAATACAAAAAAGTGGTTTGATTATGGAACCACAATATACTACACCTAATGATTAGTATAAACCTAATCGCCGGGAGTTAAAAAAAATATCGGGCGATTGGATAGCTTATACTAACAAAGGGGCGATTAGTCACGATCGCGATTATCGAAAGAGGAAGGATACGATCGATCCGAGTTGAGCAGGTTTAGATGATGTAATTGAACGGATATTTGAAAGCGAGTTTGTCGAGCCAGTCAGAGTTTGTCCACTCAGAATGAGAATATGAAAATCTTACAATTGACAACCTAAATACCAGTTGTTATTGAAATTTCAGCATACTGTAGCAGTGAAAATTCTGGTTTATTCAGGTGCAGAACTTAGTTTGATTGGCTCTCCTGGATTTGTGGTAGAAACGGTAGTGTCAGCGTCTCCCTCACGCAGGCTTTCCTGTCCGTACCACGGGAAGTTTTATTTTTATGAGCAATCACCTAAAACTCAGGAGAACCCTTCACTCACGGCTAGAGGTTCATTATCCAATTGCTTTGGATCAATGTTTATGCGGTTTCTAGTCAATGTTTTATCATAGGCAATTGCGTCATTTTTTTCACCATAACTTGGCGCATTAACTGTTGCCATTCCAGGGAATTAGTTAAACTTTCCGAATCTAGTTCCAACCCTTGGGCAACGGAAAATTTAGAAAAACTCTCTAACCAATTCATAATTGTTTCGCTTGCTGAGGTTTTAGTTAATTTTAAAGCGTTTTGAAGGTGCTGCTTCATCACAGGCAGTTGACCATTGCAGTAAGCATTCCAGGCATCCCAAACTAACAGATTGTAATCGATTTCGCTTTGCTTTTGGGGAGATTCAGCTACGATTTGCTCTAATTTGTGCCGTTGTGTGATTTGCTCAATATAGGTTTTAGCTTGAGCTAATTCCCCTTGTAGTTCGTGGAGTTGAGATTGCGATTGTTTGAATTCTGTTTGCCATTGATGAATTTGTGCTTCTTTTTGTTTAATATCTCCTTCTAGCTCTATTTTTAGTTGTATAAATTTGTGATTTACCAGTTGAAAATTCTGTTGCTCTTGTTTAAGTTTAGTTGCGGTTTGTTCTAACTCTTCTAAAGTTTGATGCCGTTGAAGGTTGATTCGTTCTTCTCGTTTTTCTGCTTGCTGTAACTGATCCATCAACTGACTTAAAGCTACCTCGGCTTCATAAAGTTTAGATTGCGATGCCTCCCAAGCTTGGCGGTGCAGTTCATAGTATTCTAATTCTTCTTGAGTTTGATGTAGTTGAATATGTAAACGCTCTTCACTTTTTTCCGTTTTCTGTAACCGCTTCATCAATTGACTTAAAGCTACCTCGGCTTCATAAAGTTTAGATTGCGATTCTTCCCAAGCTTGGCGGTGCAGTTCATAGTATTCTAATTCTTCTTGAGTTTGATGTAACTGCGATTGATAACGCATCACATCAAATTGAGCTTGACCAAGTTGAGTTTTTGTCTGTTCTAATTCCTTGCGACTGTGATTCAGTTGAGCATGGGATTGTTGTAAAACGGACTCTGTTTGTTGTAACTGAGTTTGAGATTTCTCTAAAACGCTTTCTGTTTCATGTAACTGAAATTGAGATTGTTCTAGGAGATTTTCTGCTGTTTTCAGTTGGGCTTTTGTCTGTTCTAATTCAGTTTGACGAGACTGAGATTTTTGCAATTCCGGTTCTTGTGCGTGCAATTGAGTTTTCAAGGATTTATTATCCTGTTCTAATCGACGCAAATTCGCCCAATCTTGAAAAGCCCAAGTTCGATAGAGAGACGGTTTTAATAATTCTTGCCAAGAAAAATCCGGCGTTTGTTCAGGATGCCATGCTCTGCCTTCTAGTTCCTGATAAAGTTCAATGGCTTCAGGAAAGTAATAATCAATTACAGTTGGTTGCTGACTATTGGATGAAACCTCTGTTCTCAACATCGATGGATCGTAAGCTGTAGGAGAAGGATGACTTAAATTAACGTTGAACTTGTGATTAATCGTATCAATATAGGCGGCTTGGTACTGAATAATCGTTTTAACATTCGCAAGCAGACAACGATTTTGTTCCTGGTTATAAAAATTGAGAATTTTTTGGTTGTAATGCTGCCAATATTTAATGGCTAATTCTGGTTGACTTTGAAAAAGTTCGTCCTGTCGCCGATAGAGAGAGTCAGCCACTTCCCAAGGAGAACGATAAATTAATAAAAACCTGGCTTCTGGTAAGAGTTTTGCCCAAAAGTCTAAAAAGAGAGTGGTTCGAGGTTCTTTCCATCCCCAAACTGAACTTAAAGCATTATTTTCTATAATTTGTTTAGCTCGATCAATAAATTCTTCCTTAATTTCTAAATTGTCCTGTAATGTCCAGCCCGCACTACTGAGTCCTTGTGAGTCAAGAATATTCATGTGAAATTCATAGAAGTCAATATTTTCCCAATGACCTTTAATATTGACCTGATCTGCACCTAACAAATTTCGACCAATGTGAATACCGGCACTCTGCAAAATAGATGCGGTTAAGGAGGTTCCTGAACGGTGCATTCCGGTGATAATGAAAACGCTTTGTTCGGTGTTGGATTTTTGCATGATTTTAGAAGGGTTTTCTTCAGGTAAAGGTTTATGGAGTTCTATTTTTAGATGACAGTTTTTAGATGACAGTAAATCAAAACTCTAAATAATTTAGGTAAGACAATCTTACCAAATTTGCCGAATATTATAGAGAATTTCTAAAAAAGCCTGACGCTCTTTGAGAAGATTATGCTCATTGGCGGTTTGTTTCGCTTGGGTTAAAATTTCCCGAATTTTACTTCGAGGATATTGTAATGCTTGTTGGATTGCATTCAATAAACTTTCTACCCGATACTCTGGACGGATACAATTATACCATGAAAGGCAAAAGGATTGATTGCCAATACAGTCTGGACAGATCACCAGTGTTCCTAGCGCCATCCCTTCTAAAGCCGGAAGATAAAACCCCTCTCCTTCTTGTTGATTAGGAAGAAATACCGTCATCTTGGCCCAATTTAGCTTTTGTAAATATTCTGCTCTGGAAAGTTGTGCTGTGAGAAGTTCCACTTTTTTTCCGGTTTTTTCTAATTCTTTTTTTAAGTGTTGTCCTAAAATAGGTTCTTTCAACGCGCAAATTAAAATATCACAATCTTTTTGTTCCCAATCTAAAGGTTGGGGGAGTTTGCTAAGATCCAAGCCACAGGGAATAACGAATAGTTCTCCGTTGACTTGATGAGTTTCTTCTAAATAAGTTTTGATTTCGGGACTGACACAAATCCGAATTGCTCTATATTTGAGAAAGGAATAACGAGGATTATCAGGATAGGCGTGTCGGACGTGCTGAATTAAATTAATAATCGGAATCTGTGAATTATTTTTATAGTGTTCATCAAGGAAATGCCAATCCAATCCCTCCATAAAAATTAGATCGGGATTTACTAAGGGTTCAGATAAGAGGGAAGTTTTATCTAAATTTAACCAAGGATTGTTTTGCTCCCAACTGCTTTGAGGTGTGAAATAAATAAAGGGAGCATAACTCTGGGAAAATTTGACATGATTAAAATAGTCCCAAACCTTTAAGTGCCCACCTGTAAAACCGCCATAATCTCGGTAAAATAACATCGACTGACGAGAGGGTTCCGCTAAGGGGGATGAGGGTGGTAGAGTTGTTAGCGATTCCCAAGATGCCATCTCGGTTTGAATTTGCTGTAGCCACGACTGCGATCGCTCTAGTTTGTTTTTAATTTCTGGCAATTCTGAAGGGAATGGCATATATATAAAGTTATTAACAACCGGTAGAGAAGGGTAAAAAAGGGACGGAAACAATCAGGTAGTGACAGGCATATCCATCTCTAAAGGTTGAGTGACTGTTTGCAAATTCCCTCAATTGTCCATAACCAATATAATGTTATTGTGTCTGCTGGCATCCTTCTTGCTGGTAAGATTTAACTGCTGTTCAAGGCAGATGGAATCAGATAACTGCTCAAAGAAGTTGTGAGAAGTTGTTGACACGCTCAATGCTAGCAGACATGATATAATTGAATCCTAGAAATAATCGAGAGTTGTGATATGAGTATTAGCCATTTTGAGACAGCAAATCAACAGTTACGGACAAGTCAGTTGGAAAAGGCAATTCTCAGCTATGAGCAGGGGATACAAGAAAACCCATCATCCCCTTGGCTTTATTATAACTTGGGGGAAGCTCTCAGTCAACAGGGAAGTTTTGAGGGCGCGATATCAGCTTATCAGAAAGCTGTTGAACTCAACGCTAATTCCCCTTGGTTCTATGACCGCTTAGGTACTGTGGAACTGCAAGCCGGACACTTGAGCCAAGCGATCAGTTGCTTTCAACAAGCCATTGCCTTAGAGCCGAACTTTTATGAATTTTACACTAATTTGGGGATGGCTCTCACCCAGCAAGGCAATATTGTAGAAGCGATTTCTTCGTTTCACAAGGCGTTAGAGCTTAAACCCAAGGATGCCGAAACCTATTATAATCTAGGACTGGCTCTCGCGCAACAGAACCAAGGGCAAGAGGCGATCGCAGCTTACCATCAAGCCTTAGAGATTAATCCTTATTGGTCAGAATGTTATTTATCATTAGCAAAAGTTCAAGAACAGTGCGGTCAAAGTGATGAAGCACTCAAACATTATCGTCGTGCTTGTCAACTCAATCCTAATTTAATAGAAGCTTACGAAAAATCACGAAAATTCTTAGAAGAGCAGGAACAATGGGAGGAAATTATTAGTCTCTCGCGTCGGTATTGTCAGGTGAATCCTAACTCTGCAACTGCTTACTATAATTTGGGAACGGCCTTAATGCACCAGCAGGAATGGAAAGAATCTGTAACAGCATTAGGTCGAGCTTGTGAACTTAATCCTAATTTAGCAGAGGCTTATGACCCGTTAGGAAAATCTTTAGCGGCACAAAATGAATGGGAAGAAGCGGTTAGGGTTTATCGTCGAGCCGTGGAACTGCATCCTAATTCTAGTCAGGTTCAATGGGGTTTAGCTCAAGCACTGGTGCAAACTCATAACTTGGAAGAAGCGATTACTGCTTATCATCAAGCCTGTGCTTTGAACCCAAGTTCGGCTGAGTTATATGATGAATTGGGCCAGGCGTTAGCACAATTTTATCAATGGGAAGAAGCGATCGCTGCCTATCGCCAAGCCTTAGAATTAAATCCAGCCAATCCGCGTTCCATTGAAAATCGCTTAGAACAAATTTTAGGCAAACAACGCCAATTTGAAGAGGCTATCGCCTCCTACCGTCGCAGTCAAGATTTTAATCCTGATTCCTTTGAGTCCTATCAAAACTTAGGACAAGCCCTCCGACAACAAGGTGCAATTGAAAATGCTATTGTTGCTTTACGTCGCGCTTATATTCTCAACCCAGGTTCTGCCGTTGCTTATCACGTTTTAGGTCATACTTTTGCTATGCTTCAAAAGTGGGATGAAGCGATTAGTTGTTATCGCCGCGCTTGTGAAATTTTTCCAGATTCTCCCGATATTAATTTACATTGGGGAGAAGCATTAGAACAGAAAGGAAATTATCAAGAGGCAATAGCTTATTTCCAAAAAGCAATTAACCTCAAACCGGAGTTTGATTTGGCTTATGAAGGGATGGGTCGTGTGATTTCAAAAAAAAAAGGGAGTTAATTTAGCTCCTCTCTAGCGTCTTCCTATGATTAAAAATTGCTCGTACTGGGTGATAACTTGTTGAACTGTTGGCAGGAAGTCACTGGTTAAGATAATATCCGAGTTAACATAGGTTAATATCGGGTATTTCGCTTGTTGGGAAGCTTGGAAAAAAATATCATTTAACAGGGGAGTTCCCTGAGTATTGAGTTGGATATTGGGAAGGTGGCGTAAACCAAACTCTCTGGCAATTTCTCTTGTTCCCTCATCGTTTCCCAATAAGATAATTTCCGGTTGGGGTTGCAAGTGTAACCAACTTTGAATTGCATTCCGTTGAATAATACCAATCTGACCTCGAAAGGGTTTAGGGACTGCAAAAATTGTTAGGTTTAGTGTGGGTTGAAGATTAGGAAGAATTGATAAAGGGCTAGCTGTCATAATCTCTCCTCACTAATCTTCTAGGGTTTCTGCTAGAACTTTGGCCAAGAGTTTGACTATCGCTGCATTATCTGATTTAGATTTTGTGCTAACGGTGGGTTCAGGTTGGGGTTGAACTTGAGTTAATTGGGTTTTAGTTTGTTCCAGTTCGGTTTGCAGTTTGGCGATTTCTTCTTTCTGTTGATGGAACTTAGCAACATATTGTTCTAACTCAACTTGTACTTCATCCAGTTGGAATTGGGTTAGTTCCAATTCTTCTCTAACTTCATGGAGTTCAGAACGAGATTGATCAGATTCTTTTTGGGTTTGT